>JAFVSW010000181.1 GCA_017503545.1 Lentisphaeria bacterium
CAAGGTTTTCGATGTGAACAGAACCGGCAAGAAAGCCGATTATACCTTGATCGTGGAATTTCCGGAAGGATTCAAACGGATCAATGATCATCGTGGAATATCGATTTTCTCCCATTATCCGACAAAGAATGTCAAGGAAGAAAAAATCAAGTATAAAGGGGAAAATTACCTCCGTTACACTTACAAATGGACGCTCCCCGCAAAACTGGACAGAAATCTGGATTTCTACACTCATTTTCTCAGTGTGAAACACGAGACTTACAAGTTCAAAAAGAACAATCCGCCCGTCATCCGCTTCCGCCGTATCATCGACGGCAATACAACGGATATCGTCAACGAGATCCCGCTGCATGAATTGCCCCCGATCCGCGGCGGTAAAATGAAAAAGATTATCTTCCCCCAATATCACAATTACAGTGGCGGCTATGTCAGTGACGAACAATGGGAAGAAATGGTAAAAAACAGCGTAGCGGCAGGATTGGATTCCTTTATGCTCATCACCGGCTACCCGAACATTCATAATACCGATGCGGTGAATAAAATCAAAAACCGTTATGCAAAGAGAAATCTTGCATGGATGCACTGGAATCTGCCTTTGTGGGGTACCGGACAGTTGAAGATGGCGACACGACTTCTGGTCGAAAAAACGCCGGATCTTCATTCTGAATTTTTCTATAAAGGAGATAAAGGAGTTCTTTCTGAATTGAATATCGATTTCTGCATCACAAAAGCAGTGGAAAAATATCACAAAGAATTCATGGAAGCATTGATCAAAGATTATAAATGGACGATCGCCTGGAACGGCACAAAGAATATCTTTATCAATGACGAACGCGGACCCCGCAGAGCCGATAAGACCTGGAAAAATATTTCCTGTTTCTGCCAGCATTGCAAAGATGCTTTCTTCCGCTATGCCAAGATCAAACCGTATGCGATCTCCAACAAAGAATTTGTGGATAAATACGAAAAGCAATGGGAAACATTCTGGAAATATTATCACAAAAACAAACTGCTTTCCATGGTTCATGAAGCAGTCCGGAAAGCGGGTGGCAAACTCTCTTACTATCACACAAGTTCCGATTCCGAATCCGTTGCGTTTGCAAAAGATCTTTACGATAATCTCTTTGTGACCATCCCGGGTTGTGCCATCTATACCGGTTCCAACTATCAACCCAAAGTGGATTTCGGCTTGGCGGCGGTGCGTAAACACACCGGCAGAAAAAATCTGTATGGTCAGTTCCGGACGTATGTAGCAAACGAATCGTATTCTTCGGACGATGTTTATTATCATCCGGAAGAAACCAAACATCAGCTTTTGCGCATTGCGGCATCTCTCCATGGCGGTGCGATTTGTGAATGTGCTTCCTTCTTCAGTGCCGGATCCTTCTATTACGCCGGAGAAGCAACACGCATCATCGCCGAATATGAGGATATTTTCTTTAACGGAACAAGAAATGATGATCTTGCAGGCGGCACATTCCAATATCCGGATAAACTGGTTCTGACCAAAGGCAAAGAACGTTTGGTTCTCCTTTTCAATGAAGATGATGCTCCCCGTAAAGGCGAATTGCTCAATCTCAAGTTGGGAAAAGGTCAGAAAGCAAAAATCGTCGGCACAAACAAATGGATCAACGATCCGGCAAAAATGCCCGTCACCATTCCGGCGAAAGAAGTCGTAGTCATTTATATCAAATAACATAAAAAACACAGGAGTAAACGATGTATAAGCGAATCCAATCTTTGAAAAAGTTTGCAGCTTTGACCTTGCTGTTATCTGCAACAGGGATCATGGCACAGGCAAAAGATCCGGCACAAAACAAATTACGCGACCGCGTTTATACTGCCTATCCGGTCAGTTCCGCACCGGTCATTGACGGCAAACTGGAAAAAATTTTCTGGGATAAACTCCCTGCCGGGAAATATTTTACGGTCAACGATCTGAACACGGACAGTGTAACCCGTCAGACCACATTCCGGATCGGTTACGATGCAAAAAATCTTTATCTCGGCGCAAAGATGTACGAACCGTTTGCTGCCCGTTTACCGGAGGTGAAAAATATTGAAGGAAACAGATTTCCGCGCATCAATTTTCTGTTCTCCAAAACTTACAAAAGAGATGGCAGATATGACGACAGTCCGTATGTGTTTCTGCTCTATAATTTTGGAGGAGAACACCGCGTATTCCGCAATCTGGTCTCCGAACGGGCAATGATTCCGATCAAGGTCACAAAAGATTGGAAAATGGCGTACAGTCATGACTCCACACACTGGTATATGGAAGCGCAGATCCCCTTTACCTCTCTCGGATTCTCTCCCAAAGATGGACGGGTATTTTTCAACGTCAGACGGGATGCCGCACTTGCTCCTGCCGGGGAAAAAGAATCCATGTGGAGCCAGCGGATCACACCCGGTCTCGGTGCGCACAGTTTCGGCACGCTGATCTTCGGAAAAAAAGCCGGAAATGTAAAGCAGGATACCTTCCGTTTGAACGATTATCCCAGCAAAATGTATCATGAAAATATTTTGCAGCCCATCGGCAGAAAAGAAGGCGAATATCAGAAAGCCTACTCCATGTACGGCAAGGATAAAAATTGGAAATTCGCCGAAAAAGCCGCCGAAAAAATCAAAAACTTTTTTGAGAAAAATAAAAAGGATTTTGATCGCGTAGTCAATGCCGATGAAGCCGATGAATACTACATGGAATTCCTTCAGGCAATTGATAAAATCAATCAGGCGGTTGTCCCCCGGTCACTGGAAATTCCTGTTAAAAATGCCGTCATCACTTCCGTGTCTCTCAATGGCAAAAATATCCCCAATAAAAACGGCAAATATCTGCTCCCCATGAAATCCGGCATCAGCACACTGGAAATCACCGCAGAAGCAAAAGGCACCGCCCCGGCATTGCGTATCGCTATTGCCGGATCCCCCGAAACTGCGGAAACGGTATTTGCCTACAACGATAAAAATGTGAATGTTCCGCTCACAAAAGCAGACGGTTATATCTGGGCGGGCAAGGAAAAGAAATTGACCTTCCGTCAGAAGTTGGTCTGGCACAAAGAATACTGTAATCATCCCTACACATTCATCGGTCCCAATGTAAAAAAATGGGGTGTTTCGCCCGGGGAAACCATGAACTTTATCCACAAGGTTTTCGATGTGAACAGAACCGGCAAGAAAGCCGATTATACC
>JAFVSW010000182.1 GCA_017503545.1 Lentisphaeria bacterium
AATAATGTGGATCCTTAGCTCAGTGGTTAGAGCAGGTGACTCATAATCGCTTGGTCGCGGGTTCAAGTCCCTCAGGATCCACCATCCTTCGCTAAAGCTACGGATGGCAAGCCTGTCTTGCCGTCCGTAGATTTTTTTTGCATTTTCGCCGTTTTTCAACCATTCAATGCGTTGAAATTTTTACCGGAAGCAACGTTTTCTGCCATAAACCATCAATGAATCTTTCTTTTTCTGTTTGCAATTCACAGATATCACATAAAATATTTCAAAATAATATTGATACAAAACTCAATATCCGGATAAGACGCAGGTTTGCTGTAAAACAAGCCCCTCCGGGGCTTGTTTTACGATTGATCCATGTTTTTTCGTGCAGTTGTGACTTTTGGATAATATTTCTGCTTATAAATAAAAATCTGACAAAATCACTTTTTCAAAAATCAAAATTCTCCCGTTCAAATACGGAGAAAACACCTGTTTTTTGAAAAATTATGGGATATCTCTGTTTGCAATTATAAAAAAAACAATTATATTTCCTGATGCTATATCATAAAAATGACATCCGGAGATTTTTTTCATGAAACTTTGCGCAATACAAATTCCGTTTACAACCAACGAAACTGATGCCGCTCTTTCCGTCCGCATGGCAATTGATGAACTGAATAAGTGTGACAGCAGTTGTGATATTATTTTGACCCCCGAATATACGAATGCACCTGCTTCATTTCCCGTCGGAAAATGTATCCCTTTTGCACAGGCACATACAGATGCTTTGATCTCCGCAGCAAAAAATGCAGCCGTCCGCTGTAATGCCATCGTGGCAGTAAATTATGTGTGCGAAGCCGAACCGGGACTATTCCGTAATACAACAGAAGTTTTTGACCGTCAAGGCAACAGTGCCGGAAGATTTTATAAGCAGCATTTGCCCAGGGCAGAAAAAAATGTCAATTTACTGGATGAAGAATATACCCGGTCATTCCGTCGTCCGGATATCATAACGGTCGATGGGATCCGGTTCGGATTTCTGATTTGTTATGACACCTATTTCAGCGAATATGTGGCACATATCGCACACCGGCATCCGGATGTCGTATTCGTCTCCTCCTTCCAGCGCGGCGAACGGAAAGATATTTTGCGTATGCAGAATCAGCATCTTGCGTTCAACTGCAACTGTTATGTGTTGCGTGCCTCTGTTTCCATGGGGGAACATGCGGAAAACGGCGGAAATGCCATGGTCGTTTCCCCGGAAGGCGTGATCCTCGGCGAATTCGGAAATCAATGCGGAACATTTACTTGTGAAATTGACGACATCAAACACAAGCATATGCGCTCTAACAGTTTCGGCGGCTCAATGATCCCCAATGAACAGTTTATCGAACAGGCACGTGCCACCTGGGCATACCGTCCCTGCGGCAGTATGACAGTGGAAGGGGATGCAAAAATGGAGTATCCCCGACTCTGTGCGCACCGCGGATTCAATACCATTGCGCCGGAAAACTCACTGGCGGCATTCGGTGCTGCAATTGCATTGGGCGCACAGGAAATCGAACTGGATGTCCGCTTTACAGCAGACGGAATCCCGGTGGTATCTCACGACAGTAATCTGGAACGGGTCTCCAATGGGAGCGGCACAATCGAAGAACACACGCTGGCAGAATTGCGGGAACTGGATTTCGGCATCAAACACGGAGAACATTTTACAGGCTTGCAAATTCCCACTTTGGAGGAAGTGTTATGCAAATTTGCCCGTCATGTGATTATCAATCTGCACATCAAATCGGAAGAAACACACGATGCACCGGAATATCCGGAGTGGCAAATGAAAAAAATTGCCGATCTTCTGGATACCTACGATCAACAGGAACATGTTTATTTTATGGGGGCTCCGGATGTCATGCAGAGTGCAATCAAATATGCGCCGCACATTCCCCGTTGTATCGGAGCATTTCCGGATCCCTGGGAGATTATTGAACGCGGGATCCAGTACAAATGTCAGAAAGCACAGCTCTTTGCGCCGTACTACAATAAAGAAATGATCGAAAAAGCCCATGCCAACGGAATGCGCTGCACGTTCTTTTACTGTGATGATCCGGCGAAAGTTCCGGAGCTTCTGGCTATGGGAGTGGATACGATTCTGACCAATGATTATCTGGCAATCAGCATGGCGGCAAAAAAATATCTTGTGGAGAGTAAAAAGAAATAAACCGTCAATGTTTTGCGGTATCAAATAACAAACAAGGATAAAAGAAAGATGTTTTTGAAAAAAATTTGGATATTACTGGGCATCACAATAAGCGGAAATTCGCAAGCACAAGAAATTCTTCCGTTCAAGCTGGAAAAAGAATGGAGTTGTTATGCATCCAATGATGTCTATAAAATAACAAAGCCGGAAAAAATCACAACTGCGCCGGATACACTCCATAATATCAAACGGCAGAAAGTCGTTCTGAAAAACGGGTTCTGCAAACAGGAAAAACATTTCCTTTTGATTAATGAATTTCATTCCGATAAAGAGGGGATCATGTACATCCGCGCAGGAGCGGAACATGTACAATTGCAGCTGCTCATCAATGGAAAAAAGCTTGTGGATCTCTATTCCTCTTTTCTGTATAACCATCTGGGACTGCCCGGCTCGCACGATATTGCATTACCGGTAAAAAAAGGAAAAAATATTCTGATACTCCGTACCCCGCGGGGAACCTGTTACATTGGTGCAAGTTCAAAAGAGAATTACCTTGCAACCCGTCCCACACGGAATAACTTTGCAGCCATTCAATATTCTGCAGCTGGCACACGACAACGTGACATTGAAGAAATGCTCGTCCGTAACGGGGTGGATAATATGTCATCCATTGTATTTAAAAAATTCCGGTACGACCACAAAATATCCGGAAAGAAACTGGAGAAACTGTATGACAAATACCCGGTTTTGGAATTTTACGATCAGAGCCTGTTGAAAATTTTGAAAGAAATCCAGGAAACAACAGTAAACAACGGTGCAGTAGCCTGGCTTGTTTACAATATGGGATACGTGATCAAAACACCGGAAAGTTGTTTCGGTATTGATATCTACCACCGTCTTGCGGAAAAATTGGTTCCATATTTGGACTTTGCTCTTGTCTCACATAAACATGCCGACCATTTTGATCCCTATTTCTGTAAAGCAATGGAAGCTGCCGGCAAACCGGTCATTACCAACTTCCTGCCGGAAAACAATGCGGTAAATCCGCCCGCGAACCGGACAATTAAAGATATCAAACTGGAATTCCAGGCGACCGATCACAATAAGAAATTGCTGAATTTCGTTATGTGCAGCCGAATCACCTGTGGACGCGGGAAAGATGCCCCGGTCATTTATCATACCGGTGACAGCTGCAATCCGGAACAGCTTAAACCATCCGGCAGAATCGATATCCACATTCTGCATCCGCGTGTCGGACTTTCTGTGCCACAAGCGGCGCGTTTACTGAAACCGGGTGCAATCTGGTTCTCTCATTTGTTGGAAATGGGACATTGCCAGCCCTGTCCCTGGCGTCCGATAGAATATGCGGAAAGTCATCAAGATGCGGAAATAATCAAACAACGTGGCGACAATATTTCTTTCCGCTTTCCACTCTGGGGAGAAAAAATTGTGATCCCTCCGGTCAAATAAAAAAAAGATATTATAACATTCTTACAAAGTGGATAAAAAATTATGAAAAAGAAAACGGCACTTTTCCCTGTTTTATTTTTAACCGTACAAAGCCTGGCTATTGCCATACTTCTATTTGCAAGTTGGCAGTTTTTCCATTTGTCCGGAAAAATGGTGAAACAGGATAATATCAGTATGCTTCTGGAGTTGACAAAGAATTATGAAAAATCGATCCACGATGTCAACCATAATTTTCAGCAATCTCAAGATGTTATCCCCAGTGTCAGAAAAGCATTGACCGAGATCAAAGAAGTGATTGATAAAATCGGCCAGATTAATTTTTTTGGTAAGAAAGTCAAAAAGAGAAGCAGTGCATTTAAAAACAGTCAAAAAGCAATCAATGACAGTATAACTGCACTGAATAAATATGAACAGAAAACGCAACCCTCCATTCTGAAAAGTTTACAGGAAACGGAAAAGGCTTTGCAAAAATTAAATCACGAATTGAATAAAAATCAGCGTGACTTTCAAGATATCCCAACCTATGTTTGGAGTATGCTTCTTGCGTTCATAATTCTCATGATGTTTAATACGATATTTATCATGTATCTTTATAAGCAGCAAAAAACAGCATAAATGGAGAAATAAAATGTGCCAAGGCATCAAAGAGGGTATTTCTTTTGTCACCTCCGGAATCCAATATTTTCTGCAGCATAAAGAGTTATGGAAATATGCGTTACTCCCTCTTATTCTGGTGTGCGTAATTTATGGACTGCTGATCGCCGGGGGGCTTTATTTTGCAAACGGGCTGACAGATTGTATACAGGAATGGTGCAGAGCATCATTGCCTTCCTGGCTGCAATGGCTTTATAATGTAAGTTCTTTTCTGATTTATCTCGGAATTCTGTTATTGACCGGATTCCTCATTGTAATTACAGCCAGTTCCGTTTATGAAATTGCGGGCGGTCCATTTCTGGATGCCATGCTGGAAAAACTGGAAGCAACCGAATATGGCCTCACACCGGTCAAAAAAAGCCTCCGTTTTGATATATTCTTTGCAGTCAGCATGTTCTTTCATACAATAAATACGCTGATGCTGACCATTCTGATTTGGCTTATTACGCTGTTTTTCCCGTACATCACATTGCCGTTGAGTATGCTTATTCTGGGAAAGCGTTTTGGTATTTCTTATCTTGCCATTGCCGGTTATTGCCGCGGAATGACATTACGGGAGACAAAAACTCTGGCTTCTCAAAAGCCATCTCTTATACAAGGATACGGCATGATTATTTTTCTGCTGTTGATGTTCGTTCCGGTACTGGCTCCGATTATCCTGCCGGGTATTATTATCGGCGGCACATTTATATTCCATGATTTACAGAAAAGAAAGGAAAGATAAAATGACACCATTTCAAGACACGTTGATCCGCGGATACTGTTGTGTATCATCTTCCCACCCCTTGCAGTGTTTGACAAAGGGTGCGGAGTGATTCTGCTGGTATTTTTTCTGACACTTCTCGGCTGGCTGCCGGGGACAATCGCAGCCCTGGTCTTCTGCCTTAATGAAACTTACGCAAAACGCTGAAACAACGCTCAGGCAAGCAGTGTCCGGTACAAATCCGCATCTGCCGTAGAAAAGCAACAGAAAATCACATTTTCCGGATACGTCCCCTGCCATTTACGGATTGCTGTGATTGCAATAATCGCGGCTTCCCGCTTCGGATATCCGTAAACACCCGTACTGATACAGGGGAAAGCGATCGAGCGGCACTGATGTTCCATCGCCAGCTTTAAAGAATTGGTATAGCACGACATCAAAAGAGGTTCTTCTTCTTTTCCGCCATGCCATACAGGACCGGGAGTATGGATCACATATTTCGCTTTCAAACGGAAACCGGGCGTGATCTTTGCTTCACCGGTAAGACATCCGTGCAATTCCCGACATGCCTTGAGCAACTCAGGACCGGCGGCACGATGAATTGCGCCATCCACACCGCCGCCCCCTAACAGGGAACAGTTTGCCGCATTTACAATGGCATCCACTTCAAGTTTTGTAATATCCCCCTCAATAACTTGTATCTGCATCATAAACAGAGTTACTTACCTGCGGCAGGTTTTTCAGCAGTTTTTGCGGCAGGTTTTTCAGCAGGTTTTTCAGCAGGTTTTGCAGCAGAAGGATTCAGCATCTGCATACGGCGTTCACGGAATTTCTTGATGCGTTCCATACATTTGCAACCTTTCATGGGTTTCTGCTCACATTCGGATTCGCAATAGTACATACAATCTTTGAAATGACGGAATTTTCTCTTTTTCATGGGGCGATCGCCATCATGGAAACGGCGGCCGTGATGTTCTCCGCGGAAATGATCACCGGAACTCTGCTGCATTTGCACCGGGCAAATATCGGAATTCTGATTGAAAAATTTGATCGTTTCCATAACCAGATGATATGCGATCACAACGATCACAGCGGTAAGAAAAGCAATCAGAAATGTCCGGCTGTCGCCAGTCAATTTACAGTTTTTGGTTTCTGCCGGAGCCTGTTCCGGTGCGGATGTGTTCTTGTTTTCGTCCATAATTGTTTTCCTTCTGTTGAACGATGGGTTATACAATAGAGGTAATTTCAAAAGTCCGGCAAAATTTGACTGAAAAAGGATTGTTGAAGAGATGGAAATGGTAGTTTGCGCGTGGCTACCCAGAGGGTAACCACCTCAAACGCTCCGTTTTCAGATCTCAACAAGAGTTTTCAGGCATTTTTGAAGACTTTTGAAATTGCCTCAACATCTTTCATTCCATATACAATAACGTACAAAGGGCAGAAAATATTGCAGGTATTTTAATCTTTTTTTAAACTGAGGCAATTTCAAACTGATTTCAAAAATCCGCAAGATTTCTCTGACTTTTTTGGAAGTCTTTATAAAATTAACTCCTTAAACTATTTGCTGCGGAAAGACCGGCAAGCCGCCCGGACGCCACCGCAAACTGAATGTTATATCCTCCGCAGGGACCGGTCAAATCCATAATCTCCCCGGCAAAATAAACTCCCGGGACAAGACGGCTTTCCATCGTTTCCGGGCGGATCTCTTTCCAGGTCACACCGCCGGACATTGCCATTGCACGTTCCATGGGACACAATTGAGAAATCGTCAATGGGCAAGCGGTCAGCAACCGTACAAGGGTATCCCGTTCCGTATCTTTCAACGTCTGATTTTTCCGTTCTTCCCAGCCAAGCTGTTTGCAAACGGCATGTGCGAGAGATTTCGGCAAAAAAGAACTCAAACTGGAACGCAGGAATTTATTTCCATCCTGCTTGCGGAAGGTGTCGATTTGCCGCTGCCAGTCCACACGAGTATCAAAATTCAGTTTCAAGTCAAAACGGTCAGGATGTTCCAACCAGATCCGGTATGCCTCGTTGGATAAACTCAATGCGGCGGGACCGGAAATTCCATCGTAAGTAAAGAGCATCTCGCCATTCGTTTTGCCATGATTTCTGCCGGAAACAAATTGCAATTGCACATTTTTCAAGGAAACACCGCTCAATTCCCGGAGCCATTCCTCTTCCAAATACAATGGTGCCATTGCCGGCAGCGGATCAATAATACGATGTCCAAGCTGTTGTGCTATACGCAAGCCCTGTGCCGTTCCGCCAACAGCAGACATCGCTGTCCCCCCGCACGCAAGAATGACGCATTTTGCATACAATTCTTCCCCGGAAGCAAGGCGGACACCGCAAGCGGCTCCATCCGGCGTCCGGCAAACGGCTGAAACGACTGTATCAGTACGGAAATCGGCACCGGCACGCTGCAAAGGCAGCAGAAAAGAATCCACCACATCCCATGCTTTGCCTGATTCCGGGAAATAATGGAATCCATCGGTAACAGTAACGGGGACGTCATGACTGCGCAAATGTTCGCAAAACCAATCTCTTCCGCCGCAACGCAAAGCATCGGTCATAAAACGCCCTGCCCTGCCGAATGAATTCATAAAAGGGACATCATCCAGCACATTGGAAAAATTACATCTTCCATTTCCGGAATACGGTATTTTCCCGCCCAATTCACGTTGTTTTTCCAACAATGCGACCCGTGCGCCGAGTTCCGCTGCTGCAAATGCCGCAGACAATCCGGCAGGACCGGATCCGCATACGATTACATCATAATCATTTTTTATCATTGACAACTCCACGGGAATAATACACATCAAAAAATTCTTTCAAAGCCCGTTCTTCCGGAGTAACCGGTTTTCTGGTCTGTAAATACTGGAAAGATCTACCGTCAGGCAGATGCAGAAACATCATATCCACCGTTTTGGCAAAAGCAAAATTTTTTCCGCTGCGCAAATCCTGCCCCATAAAGGAATCCGGCACATTCATCCCCAGCAGACCAAGCAGAGTCGGAGCCAAGTCGATCTGGGATCCATAGCGGTCACACCGGGAAAAAGCCTGTTTCAATACATTATTTTTTGTAATCAGAATCAAAGGGATCCGTGCAGGGAAAAACGTTTTCCGTTTCGTATAATTCACACCGAAAGTTGCACTGTGATCGGCGGTGATCACCAGTAAAGTCTTCTCATCAAACCACGGACGCGCCATGATCTCTTCCACAAAAGATTGCAAATTGCGGTCCGTTGCACGCAGGGAATCCAGAAACAAATTACCGGTTGACTTCCAGGATGCCGCCGGACCGCTGACCGTATACGGATCATGGAGGTCAATGGTACTGATCACACAGAAAAATTTATCCGCGTTTTCTTCCTCCAAAATCTGCGGGATCACGGAAAACAATTGAGAATCACTCAAGCCCCAGTAACAAGTTCCTTTCAAACCGGACTTACGGAAAATCTGTTCCTGAAAACAATGTTTTTCAAAACGGAACAAGGCGGGATAATCTCTCCCCTGCGCAAAACACATTTCCGTCGTAGGAGAAAAATAAAAGGTTTTCCACCCGTTTTTACGGAACAGATCACAAATAGAAACCGGCTTACCTTTCAAATCCGCCTCGTAATCCATGCGGGAAAGAAAAATGGAATCCAATGCCCAGGATGTAGGCTGGGATGCCGTGAAATAATTGGAAAATGACACATATTCCCGGCACATCTTATCAAGGAATGGCGTCAACCCCTCCGGCATTTCCGGATTATAGGTACGCAAATAATCTAAATTCAACGATTCCGCTGCTATCACTATGATCTTGCGGAAATCATAAGTTTTTCCCTTCCATTCCCGGCGGAACGGCAGCAGCCCCCATTGTTTCAGAAGTTTTCCGGAATCCGGGCTGATATGTTCCGGCTCAAATCCGCACCGCACCTGATTTTCCGGCTTGATCTGTTCTTTGGCAGACCGGCAATAATCATGCACAAAGTCCTGTATCTGAACCAACGCCGGACGCACCAGAAATTCACGGCGGAAATAAGATTTGCCGATCATTTCGGAATAACAGGTATAATACCAATTGGATAGCAGGGTCCCCAAGAGAAATACAAGCATGACGGCTTTGGAATATTCCGCACGCGTTGAAAATCGGTCATATTCCTTGAAATACCGGATCCCGCTGAAAATCAGGACGGCAGGGACAATACAGATTACAAGTAAAATCCCAATTGCTTTTCCATACCAGAAACTGCCATACAGAATCTGCAAAGTCTCAAAACTGGTATGGGTCCACAGTAAAGAACAATTGGCATAAGAAAGAATTTCCATAATCTGACTGTACAGGATCACATTCACCACTTTGAGCAACACCATAAAACTCAGAGTAAGAGCATACAAAACCAGCCAGATACGGCGGTTATGGAATAACATCATCAAAAAAAGGACCGATGGTAAAGCCAAATCGTTCAACGTGGCAAGCCACGGATAACTCCACGGTGTTTCGTCCAGCATGATATGCCGGAAATATAAATTGACTGCAAGCAGAAATATACACAGCAAAAAACAGAACGGCAAAAACAGTTTCTTCATTGGAACGTTCCTTTATTCACTCAATGCAGGCATCGCCGGACCACGTTTTTTTCCATGGATCAGGGATGACGGGTCATTATCCAACATCTGAATCAATTCAATCAAGGCATCCACTGCCGAATCAATCCGGCTCATGGTATCCTGGAATTGCGTACTTGTATTCCGGATGGAATCCAGGGTCAACTGACTTTTGTCCGACAACTGTTTGATTTCCGCTTCTTTCAATTCTTTTTCCACCACTTCGGAAAGCTGCCGGACCGCTGCCATTGTAGCATTGCTGTGCCGGAGCAAATCCTGTATTTTCTCCGGCGTCAGAGTCTTACGTAGATTGGACATGGTATCTTCCAATGTACGGGAGGATTTTTCCAGATTGCCAAGAATGGAATTGATCCGCGGATTCGTCAATAAGGTATCCGCATGAGCCAGCGTTTGTTCCGCCTTCTGCATCAATCCCTGATAATCCAATGCTTCCAGTTTTGCAAGAATATTGGTGACGGATGACCGTAAATCGCTGAACAGAGAGGGGACACTCGGAATATAAAATACATCACCTTCCTGTTTCAAATCGGGGATGGGGAATTTTTCAGCCGCACGCGAAGCCTTAACATATTCCAATTCCACATATTTCATACCGGTAATACCGGCGGCTGCCAGGCTGCAGCGCAAACCTTTTTTCTCCACACTTTCTTTCAACCGCTGATAAAATGCCTCCCGGCTGATCGCAATAAATTTTCCCGGTTCTCCCACTTCCGGAATACGGATTTTGGAAAGATTGATTTCCATATCAATACGGATCAGACGGCTTTCCATTTCCAGAGTAATATCTTTTACCGTACCGATGGGGACTCCTTGATATTTAACTTCCGAGCCGGGCGTCAATCCCTGTACAGATTCAGCAACAAAAGTTACCAGATATCCTTTTGCCTGAAAACGATCCAATGCACCAAGAAAAATCATGACCGCAATAAAAAGCACAATGGAAAGACAAACAAATAATCCCAACTTGAATCGACTGTCTGACTGCATACTGTATCAACTCCTTTCCGGCGCATGCCGGTTCATAAAATCCCATACAAATTTGTGTTCCGAATTTTTTAATTCTTCCGGCGTACCGTCGGCAAGAATACCACCGGCATCCGCCCCAAGCATAATCCCCCGGTCCGCAATCGTAAAAATACTGGCAAGTTCATGGGTTACGACCATAATCGTAGCTCCCGTTTCCCTGCGGATGGATAAAATCAGCTGGTCAAGTGCGGCAGAACTGACCGGATCCAGTCCCGCTGAAGGTTCGTCAAAGAAAAGGATTTCCGGATCCAATGCCATGGCACGTGCAAAAGCCACACGCTTGACCATACCGCCGGAAAGATCTCCCGGCATGTAATTTTCAAATCCGGCAAGCCCGACCTGCGACAATTTTACCGATACGATCTGCCGTACCTTTTCTTCCGGATAATCTGTAAATTCCACCAGCGGCAATGCAATATTTTCGTAAACGGTCATAGAACGGAACAAAGCCCCGCTTTGATAAGCCACGCCGAAACGGCGCATCAATTTACGTCTGACATCCCCTTTTGCTTTCACAATGCTATCCCCAAGCAATTCCACATCGCCGGAAACGGGGTGATTCAAGCCGATCAAATGCTTCAGCAAGGTACTTTTTCCACAGCCGGAGCCGCCCATAATACAAACAATCTGCCCGCGGGGAATGGAAAAATTCAAATCTTTCTGGATGATCCGGCGCCCATACCCCATCGTCAAATTCCGTACTGTAACAGCTGCTGTGCAATCCATCATTTCACCTTCCAAACGTATACAGAACCGAACACATTTTGCCCATAACGGCATCCGCAATCACGATCAAAAGAATGCTGAGGACGACGGACCGTGTTGTAGCTTTTCCCACGCCGACAGAATCGCCGGAGGTGGTAAAACCGCACCAACACCCGGCAAGGGTAATCAACCATGCAAAAATAAAAGATTTGAAGATCCCTTCCAAAAAGTACGGGATCGTCACATAACGCTGCGTCATCTGCAAATAATTCTGGGCACTCAAACCGAATTCCGTCACACCCACAAGAAATCCGCCGAGGATCCCGATAAAATCACCGATAACGGACAGTAAGGGCAATACGCACAACATCGCCAGCATTTTCGGAATGACCAGAAAGCGATACGGGGAAATCCCCATGGTTTCCAACGCCGATAATTCTTCCGACACTTTCATCGTCGCAATCTCTGCGGCAAATGCAGAACCGCAACGCCCCGTAGCGACCATGGCAACCATCAAAGGCCCTAATTCACGCACAATTGTACAACCAATCAGGACCGGAAGAAAAATCTCAGCTCCGTATTTTTCCATTTGCACTGCAGATTGATAGGCAAGGATCACTCCCATAAGAAAACAAATCAATCCGGTAATGATCATACCTCCAGGTCCACACCGGTTCATGGTGGAGAATGTATCGCGCCAGCGGATCTTGCGCGGATGACATACCGCCTCCCATCCGGCTGCGGTCACATCCCCTAAAAAGGCAATAAAAGACCGGATGCCGACACTGAAACGGACCGTTTCATCGCCAACCTGTTGGACAATATTGGTGTTATTCCCGGTGGAATCCGACATGATATGATATTCTGAAGATTACAAAAGGCGAATATTCTTGGCACATTCGCCGCGCATATTTTTGCCAAGTTCATATTCCACATCATCACCGCATTGCAACGCATTAAAATCGCAATCCACAAGATCTTCCCAGAAGAAAAACAGATTCTTTACAGAATTTTCCGGTGCAATAAAACCGTAGCCGTTTTTCAGTTGTACGATCCGCCCGCAATACCGGGGTGCCCCGTTGGAAGAAACGTGGGGAACGCCGGATGCCGTACTCTGATTTCCGGCGGCATCATCATCGGAATGATTCGGACTGCCGGGTGCAGGTGCCGTTTCCAATTCTTCCGGATAATCGTCAGAATAATCATCCGCATTATACATGATTTCCTGCGGTTCATGCAATTGTTCAAATGCAGTCCCGTTCTGAGCAACAAACAACTGATCCACGGGAACTCTGCCGGGCGATATCTTTCCATCTATAATCTGATCCATCTGCAGCGGATAAGATACTTCCGACAACAATTTCTGGGAAGTACCGGTATAACGCAAATTGCCATTGTCATCCATGTATTCAAAATCCCAGGCAAGTACCATCACGCGGATTCCGAGAGAATTGAGTTTTCTGACCAGCGGCACATAATCGCCGTCACTGGCAATCAATACAACAACGTTAAAGTGTTTGTAAATGGATAATTCCAATGCTTCCAATGCCAGGGAGACATCCACTCCTTTTTCCGTGCCGCGGGGCATGGGCTGATAATGAGTGACGACTCCTTCCCGCATAAGAACATCATCAAACACACGTTCATTCAGCAGAATATTCCGCTGTTTTGCTTCCATGGCAGGCAGACGACCGCGGAAATAATGGCAATCCACAATCTGACAAAGTTGTTCATCCACATTTTCTTTATCAGAGACCATTTTTTTCACAAAGTCATGAATACCCGGGATACTCAACCGGGCACGGCGCGTATGCGCATAACAATAATAATTACTTACATGGTAAAAGTAATTTCCGTCATAAAAAATTCCAATTCGTAACAAGCGTGATCCATGATCCATAAAATTTAATCCTGATTTGTTATTTTTTTTACAAACAATAATGCAACTGCTCTATATTATGTCTTTAACACATTCCGTGTGACAACACTGCAAAATACAACAAAAAACATGCCGAATCGCCCGCAAATGTGGTCTTACTGGAGAATAATATACCCTCAGATACTCTCTCTTGCAAGTTTTTTCAGAATTTTGTTTGATTTTTTTACACAAACAGAAATATGTATTCTGTTGAAACATTTTCAAAAATCCGGCAAAAACGAACTGAAAATCAAGTGTCAAACCATTTTCGATGGCTGCCCTGTACAGCAGCCACCACGGATGCACTTTTTTCAGATCACATCAGAAAAATTCCAATATTTTTGAAGATTTTTGAAACTGCCGTTGTAAAAAATCACTCTGCGTTCTGTTCCTTCAACAGGGCAAATTCCGTTTCCCGGAACTTACGGATCCGCATTTCATTATAGCGCACCACACGACGCTGAATCTTTACCCACGGTTTCGGATCCAATGTATCCAATCCCGCATATGCCAGCATAAAATCCATAGGATCGTCGATATTCCGTTCCCGCGCAAGGGAATCGATCCAGTCTACAAATTGCAGAACCGCTGTTTCAAACTGATAATCCGGCGGTGTGGTATCGTAATGATGATACAATACCGGTTTCCAAACCGATTCCGGGAACCCCCAGCTTTCCAACAGAATCGCGCCCGCTTCCGAATGAGTCATATGGATGATCGATTCTTCCATGCGGTGACGTGCAATTCCTTTATTTTCGGAACGGGCGGCTTCTTCGATCATGCCGAACCGTTTCGGCGTCAGAATACGGAACACCATATGCCCGATGTCATGAAATCTTGCCGCTGCAATCAAATGGGGCATATTCAGATCGTTAATCCGTAAAAGATGTTCCATCAGGATACGGCAGGAGGACGCATGTTCCCATTCGTCGTGTTCACTATCCTGTAAAGAATCCACCACCGGCAAATTCTGCAGAATATCGCAAATCGTTTCAAAAGGCAGAAAATCCAATGTCTGTGCCGGATTGGGTACATAATTACGGTCCTCCAGCATGTCATCCACAAAAATACGGCGCAACAGCTGACAGAACAGGACATATCCGTGGTCCAGAGCCATTGCCGCTTCCCGTTTGGTGATTTTGCCCGATTTGAACAATGTACGGAATGCCACAAGGTTCTTCACCGGCAAAGGGAGTTCTTCCAATTGGCGGATTTTGTGTGTCAGGGTTTTACGTTCAAAATCATTCATGTTCACCTCCATTCCGGAATCATTTTCTGAAAATTTCATCCAGTGTAAGGGTTGAAATTGTACCGAAGCCCGAAAGAGCTTCCTTCTTGATACGTTTAAGATCTCCGACTATCACAAGCAAGGTCGGACGTTTACGGATCCGGCTCTCCCATTCTTTCATAAAGATTTCCGGCGTATATTCCGGAAGTTCACGGTAAATTGTGCGCTCCGGATACTCTTTCAAATTACGCCGCTGCATATCTTTGTAAATCGTGTACAAGGATTCCGGATGAACCCGGTTATTGCGGATCCGGCTCTGTATATTCGCAACCGATGTCCGGTACACATTCCGGTCGATTTCCCCGCGGTCCAACTGTTCTTTCATTGCCAGAATCCCATCCCGTAATTTATCCCCCTGCGTCATGACATAAGCCGCGGTTGAGGAATAATCCTTCATCATAACCGTCGGGTTCATATAATATCCGCCCGCCGAATAGGCAAGCGCGCGGCGTTCCCGCAATTCCGTCCAGAATACACGCTGGGCATATTCCCCGAACAATGCTTCAAATGTCAATGGCTTCGGATCCGTTACGGAATCCAGACGTGTCATATATGCCACAATCTGTGCCGCCGGATAATCAATCAGAATCACACGGTCTTCTTTCTGCGGAACCGCGCAGAATTTGACCGGAGCTGGCAAATCGGTTTTGATACGTCCCGTCCCACTGCCGGGGAACGGACGGAAAATCGCGGCACTGTTTTTTGCCGGATCAAGCGGTCCATAATAGAAAATATCCGGCTGACTTCTGCCCGGTAATCCGGAAACATGCTTCAAAAGCCCGGATGCCGTACAGGAAAGCAATTCTTTTTCCGGCAGATAATGATTGATCAGACTGTTCAAGCCGCCATACAGAGCATAACGGGAACCGCGGGCAAATACACTGGAAAGATTTTTACGGGAATTTTCCCGTTCTTTCAGAATGGATGCCGTCAGTTTTTTCAACGCGGCATCATCCGCCTGATAAGCGGTAAATGCCGGGAGTATCTTCAATACGGCATCAAAATTCCGTTGCAGTCCGGTCACGGTCACACGGGAATTGAAATAGCCTGAGGAATAAGAGATATTCGCCGCCAATTTATACAATTCCTCCTGCAATGCTGCGGCAGAATACCGGTCCGTCCCCAGATAACTCAATAAAGAAAATGCAAGGGGAATCCGTAAGTCATACAACGAACCGCTGTGGGGAAATACATAACTCAATTGAAAACGTTCATTGATCCGGTTGCGGGCGGCATAATGATTTTCCTGCCGGTACAAATCTTTTTTCAAATCCGGAAAAACAGGCTCCGCTTCCGGCATGGAGGGCATACGCTGCAATTCACGGGCAAATGCGGAAATTTCCCGGCTCACCGGAACCGGGGTGATCGGCGGTTTGACCGCACGGAATTTTTCCGAAGGCTTGCCGGACCGTTTATACACGATCACGTAATTCTCCCCGAAATTTTTTGCCGCAAACTCCCGAATCTGACGGTCCGTGATTTTGGCGGTATCTTCCGCCTGATTCAAAACATCCGCAAAGGATTGTTCCTGGATGAATGAGTTCAAAAACAACCGTGCTGCCACTCCCGGATTTTCCGATGCCGTCACAAGGGAAAGACGCATATTGTTCACCACCGCTTCCGGCAGCCAGGCGGGATAATCCCCTTTCTGTAATTTTTTGATTTCGGTCAGAATCAGATCCCGTACCTGTTCCAATGTCTGCCCTTTCTGCGGCTGGGCAACGATCAAATAGTAATAAAAGTCCCGGAGATGCCCTGCCCCGTGCTGAAGTCCCAACACTTTCTGCGGCAGGAGTATGTTTTTATCAAACAAACCGCATTTGCCGTTACCGAGAATTTCGCTGATCAAGTCCAGCATGATCCGGTTTTCCCGTGTCGGCTCAAAACGGTAAAACATCACCAACTGTTCCGCTTGATGTCCTGTAATCTCTGCCGAACGCACCTGTTTCAAGGGTTCACCCGCAAGAGCTTTGCGTTTGACACGATCCGTTTTTACCGTTTTCCGCGCGGGGATCGCGCCAAAATATCGTTCCGCAAGCAATGCCGTTTTTTCATAATCCAGACTGCCGGTCAGAATCAATGCCATATTTTCCGGCGTGTACCGGTCCCGGAAAAAGGTCTTGATATCACGCATGGACGGGGCTTTGATATGTTCCGGCAAACCAATCACATGCCGTCCGTAAGGATGTTTACCGAACAGTAATTTCAACGCAGTAAAATACGCCTGACGGGAATCCTGATCCTGCCCCATATTGAATTCTTCGTACACCGATTCCAATTCGGTATGAAAACGGCGCAGTGCAATGGAACGGAAACGCACCGATTCCAATTTCAGGAATTTTTCCAGACTGGAAGATGGTATCGTGTTCACATACACCGTCTCATCAAATGAAGTCCACGCATTCGTCCCCGTTGCTCCCAACTGCCGGACAATCTGCCAATATTCATCGTTGGAATATTGCGCCGCTTTCAGAGAAACGGCATCGATCTTCTTATAAATTTCCGCCCGTTTTTCCGCGGATTTCTCCTTGCGGTGATCTTCAAACAACTGTTCCAGTTCCTCCAGCAGCGGAGCTTCTTTTTCCCAATTCAGAGATGCTATTTTTTCATTGCCTTTGAACATCATGTGTTCAAAATAATGGGCAAGCCCGGTGGATTCCTCCGGGTCATCCGCAGAACCGGCACGAACCGCGATATACGTACTGATCTGCGGCTTGCGGTCATTCCGGGATAAACACACTTTCATCCCGTTGGAAAGCGTATAGATCCTGCCTGCAAAGGGATCCCCCGGAATATAAGAATAACTCATTCCATTGGAGTCTTTTGCTGTTTTGACTTCAAATTGAGCAAAAGCAAAACCGGCACAAAAGAGCAAAATCAATACAGTCAGGATCTTATTGTTCATCTTATTTTATCCGTTATTCTTTGTTCTGTTCCTCTTTTTTGGTCGTCCACTCATCCAGTTTACGGGCAGCAAAATCACGCCCGCCGATACCGAATGCAATCGCTGTTGCCAATGCCAGTGAACCCAGCAGGATCGTAAACGCAGTCTGTACGATCGGCGCCCCGATATTCGCCGTATGCAATGCCACAGAACCGGCAAAGAACAGAATGATTACACGGAGCGCAAAGCCGAACAGTGCGGATTCAAATCCTTTTTCACGAATCGCGGAAGTGGCAATGTTGGCAAGGTAAATACCGATCAGGAAAACGATCACGGCAACAATGATCCGTCCCAGGAACGGCACAAAGTCACGCAGCAGCAAGGCAAGTTCACGGAACTGCAGCATTTCAAACGCGCCGATCACCGCAAACAACATGATCCCGCAGAACGTAAGTTTCCCCACGACACCGGAGGGCGTAACATCGGATTCCGATTCCTTTTTCCGGAAACCGAGACTCACAAACAACTGGTTGAAACCAAACCCTTCCAACAACTGTGTCAACAGACCGGAAACAAATTTACCCGCAATGTATGCCGCCAAAAGCAGCAGCAATGCACCGAACAGATTACCTGCCGCCGCAAGAATCTTCTGGAATAAACCGGATACCGAATTCGTCAACGCATCAATCTTCAAAGCGGAAAGTGAGGCAATCACTACCGGAATCGCAATCAAGGCATAAACGGCGATCCCCGTCAAATCTGCCAGTTTCTTGCGTGCGACCACCGGTTCCCCTGTCGATGAAACCGGGAGAATACCGATATTCATGCTTTCAATAAACTTGCGGATCACTTTCCGTACCAGTCCGGCAAAGAACAGTCCGAAAAACGCAACAGCACCCGCTGCCGCCAGATTCGGCAGATAAACAAACACTTTGTTCAGCATGGATTGCAAAGCATCCGTGATTCCGCCAATCCGCAATGCGGAAAGAATGGCAGGCGCAAAGCACAGAAATACCAGCCAGTACAAAATGGAGGCAATGGAGAAAGAAAGATGGCTTTCCTCCCCGCCGGTATCAAAATGCTGTTCCACTTTCTCATCCAGACGGAACGCTGACATCGCCGTAAGAGAAATGTATTTCAGCCCTGTCGCAACAAGCCACGCAAGGAAGAAAAGAAGGATCCCGGCAAACAAACAGGGCAGATACCCGATCACATCATTCAAAAAGTTCTTGATCGGTGCCGCCGCATCCGTCAGATTCAATTGCGTCATAGCGGCAAGAATGGTCAGCAGGAACAGGAACCAGAAAAGAATGCCGGAAAGCAAACGTTCCATATCCAGCCGTTTTTCTCCGGGCTCCTCCTCCGGAAGACATAACGACAATCGCCGGTTCAATTGCAATTTTTTCAACACCGAATGTAACAATTTCTTACCGATCAATGCCACGATCCAACCGGCAAGCAGCAGCAGCAATGCCCAAATCACATTCAACACATTGCTTTCCACAATCATTTTCCATACTTTTTCTGCAAATTCACTCATAACATGTTTCCTTTCCCTGTTGAGGTAATTTCTAAAATCCGGCAAAATTTGACTGAAAAAAGATGGTTGAGGAAATGAAAATGGCAGGTTGTTCCGGCGTCGCCTTACGGCTGCGGCGGACAAGCGGCAAACGCTCCATTTTCACATCCCAACAAGATTTTTCAAGCATTTTTGAAGATTTTTGAAATTGCCTCTGTTATAGTCTTATTTTTTCAACTGATCTGCAACATATTTGTAAACCAACGTTTTGAAACGCTCTCCGCGCTCCTGATAATTGCGGAACATATCCATGCTCGCACAGGCGGGTGACAATATCACCACGCCGCCGGATTCCTCCGCATCATCACAAGCCGCAAAAACTGCATCCTCAAAACGTTTATACCGTTCCAGAACAGTTACCCCGTTCAATACGGAACAAATCCGGTCTGCACAGGAACCGATTACATATATTTTCCGGACATGTCCCAAATGCGGGATCAATTCCGTAAAATCCATTCCTTTATCCAAACCGCCAAGCAGAAGGTATACCCCTTTATCTGCCGGCAATGCCTCCAACGCCGCATTCACCGCATGAGGATTCGTCGCTTTCGAGTCATCAATGTAAATCACCCCGTCACGATTCAGAAATACCTCCTGACGGTGGGCGGAGGGTTTGAATTCATAAAGCACCTGTGCAATCGCCGGATTCTGCAAGACTTCCACCCCGCACACTTCCACCAGCAACGCCAGTGCCGCCTGAATATTTTCACAGTTATGAACACCATTCAACGGCATCCGGGAATAATCAAACAACGCCTTCCTTTTGTAACGGATGTACCGCTGTCCGTCATACGTAAAATCTCCACCCGTCTTTCCCGAAGTAAAAACCACATATTCCGTACCGGACGGCAAATTGCGTTCTCCATATCCAAGCACATTTTTATTCATTACCGCCCTGCCCCTTACCGATGGCAGCAGACGGCATTTGATCGCCGCATACTCATCCAGCGTCGCATGTCGGTCAATATGGTCCGATGCAATATTCAGCAATGCTGCCGCTTGCGGACGGGGAAACGATTGCATGGATTCCAATTGGAAGGAACTGATTTCAATCACTGCCAATTCCAATCCCGTTTCCCGCGCATGGATCACCGCATCACTCAACGCCGCACCGATATTCCCTGCCGCTTCCGCATTTTTCCCTGCCGCCTTGAATAACGCCGTGGTCAATTCCGTCACCGTCGTCTTCCCGTTCGTACCCGTGATTCCAACATAAGGACAGGGTAAATGCTGCAAGGCAAACTCCAATTCCCCATAACATTTCCCGGAACATTGTTCCAACGCCATACGGAACGGTGTACCCTGCCGGATCCCCGGACTGAGTACCGTTTCCACACCGCAAGGCAACGCCATCCCCTCTTTCCAACCGAAAAAGATACCGGCAGGGGCGGGATTCAGGGAAGCGGCAAAATCACGTAATTCCGGCGTATCATTTTCATCCGCCAGATAATAAATCTTTTTCAAATACGCTGCCAGACGGGCGGCGGCTTTTCCGCTGATACCGCATCCGGCAATCAAATATGCTGTTTCTGCCATATTTTCAGGGTCTTTCTTTTGATCAAAATACTGTTTAGCGGTAAAATAACATCAACCCGTACAGCAGTCAAGCAAAAAAGTAGTTTTTTTTCAAAAAAGTTGCAATTTAGCATGTCCCGGGCGAAAAAAAAGCCGTTCTTGCCCATTGTCCCCCCGGCAAGATGGCTGTTTTTTATAAAAAAGCTGCGGATATTCCATAAAAAATATAAAAAAAGACTTGCAAGAACCATTTCTTGAGGTAAATTACCAACTATGAAAACATGAGAAACAAGGTAACACCAGGAAGGATCAACAGGGTGATATATCATGAACGATGAATCGAACAAAACAAAAGAGGGAACACAACCGGAGGCAGTGAA
Source organism: Lentisphaeria bacterium (assembly GCA_017503545.1). Lineage (GTDB taxonomy): Bacteria > Verrucomicrobiota > Lentisphaeria > Victivallales > UBA1829 > RGIG8244. Next base: position 20,922 of record JAFVSW010000182.1, read on the forward strand.
AGCTGTACCGGAAAACATGAACGTCTCCATTACCGTGGACAGCGATATTGAACAGAAAGCACGGGAAAATGAAATGAAATTGCATATCCCCGTCATGCCGCTGGAAAATGTGGTCATTTTCCCACATGCACTGTCTCCGCTGCTCATCACGGGCAAGGAAAGAACAGAAGCCATGGAACGGATCATGGATGGAGACCGTCTGTTCGGGATCTTTACTTCCATGCCCGACGGCAAAACGGCTGACAAGGGAATCTTTGCCACGGTAGACGAACAGGATGCAACAAAATTAAATGTCAAAACCTGGAAATACAACAACCGGGAATACGCCGGGATCGGGACCCTTGTCCGGGCTGTAAAAATGTTGAAATTCCCGGATGGAACAATCCGGCTTCTTGTCCGGGGGATCTCCCGTCTGGAAATGGATAACTGTCATACCGATTCCAACGGCAGATTGACGGCGGATGTACGCCGTGTGGAATGTGCGGTCAGTACCAATGTGGAAACCGTGGCATTGATCCGGAATGCGACACGGCAATTTCAGGAGATCATTTCTTATTCACCGAATTTCCCGGAGGAATTGAAGATTTCCGTTTTGAATCTTTCGGATCCGTGCCGTGTGATCGACCTGATTGCAGACACTGTAAACCTTTCTTATTCGGAAAAATTAGCAATTCTCACGTTCATGGATTTTGAAGAACGGCTGAATCTGCTGACGATTCTGCTGAACCGGGAAGTGGAAGTATTGCGTCTCGGTACCGAAATCCAGGCGCAGGTCCATAACGAAATGAGCAAATCCCAGAAAGAATTTTTCCTGCGGGAACAATTGCGTCAGATCCGTGCGGAATTGGGAGAAGGCGACCGCAATCCGGAAATCGCAGGTTTTACAAAACGATTGGAAACCTGTAAGGCTCCTCCGGCTGTCATCGCCGTAATCAAAAAAGAAATGAACCGTTTGGAAACCATCCCGCCTGTCGCACCGGAATACAATATTGCCTGCACTTATCTGGATTGGCTGTTTTCCGTTCCGTGGAATGAATACACGGAAGACCGGATCGATGTTCCGGAAGCGGAAAAAATTCTGGATGCCGACCATTACGGTTTGCAGGATATCAAGGAACGTATTCTGGAATTTCTTTCCGTGCTGCAATTGAAGGAAGAAAAGAAATCGCCGATCATCTGTTTCATCGGGCCTCCGGGCGTGGGTAAAACCTCCCTGGGCAAATCCATTGCCAGTGCCATGGGGCGCAAATTCGTCCGGATCTCTCTGGGGGGAGTACGGGATGAAGCGGAAATCCGGGGTCACCGCCGGACTTATATCGGTTCATTGCCGGGGCGTATCATCCAGGGGATGAAGAAAGCAGGCAGTTCCAATCCGGTTTTTATGCTGGATGAAATTGATAAATTGGCGAACGATCACCGTGGTGATCCGGCATCCGCCTTGCTGGAAGTGCTTGATCCGCAACAGAACAATGCGTTCAACGATCATTATCTGGAAGTGGATTATGACCTGAGTTCCGTCATGTTCATCTGTACTGCCAACATGGAAGATACCATACCGGGACCGCTTCGTGACCGTATGGAAATCATCCGTCTGCCCGGTTATACGGCATTTGAAAAACACGAAATTGCAAAACGGTATCTGATCCCGCGCCAAATGCAGGAAAACGGATTGAAAGAAAATGACATCCGTTTCACCCGGATGGCGGTGGATAACGTGATTTCTCAATATACTATGGAAGCCGGAGTCCGCAATCTGGAACGTACATTCGGGAAACTGTGCCGGAAAATCGCGCGCCAAATCGTGGAAAAGAAAGTGGAAGCCGGTTCCGGGATCGTGATCACCCCCGAAAAAGTCCGGGAACTGCTCGGTGCCCCGAAACATGTGGAAGACCCGACAGACAGTATCCCGAAAGTCGGAATCGCAACCGGGCTCGCCTGGACCAGTGTCGGTGGCGTCACACTCCCCGTGGAAGCCGCAAAAATGGATGGAAAAGGCGATTTGCGTTTGACCGGCTCGCTCGGCGATGTGATGAAAGAAAGTGCATTGGCAGCGTTCAGCTTTGTGCGCGGTCATGCAAAAGAATGGAAGATCGATCAGAAATTGTTCCAGAAATGTGATTTCCATATCCATGTGCCGGATGGCGCAACTCCAAAAGATGGACCGTCTGCCGGGGTGACACTGGTCACAGCTCTGTTTTCTCTGTTGACAAACCGTCCGGTCCGTCCGAAACTGGCAATGACCGGGGAAATCACTCTTTCCGGGAAAGTGACCGCAATCGGCGGCGTCCGGGAAAAAGTCATTGCGGCATTGCGCAGCGGGATTCATGACGTGATTTTGCCGGAAGAAAACCGGAAAGATCTGGAAGATATTCCGGAAGAAGTACGGAATCTGATCCGGTATCATTTTGTCAGCAGCATTCCGGAATTGCTGAAGATCACAGTTCCGGCGAAATTGCCGAAACTTCCGGCAGTCGATCCGCTGGAACCGGCGAAAAAGGATGATGAAATTTACCAGTTCCAACTTCCCAAAAAAGCAAAAACGGAAGATGTAAAAGAAGCAAAACAGGAAGCGGAAGAAACGCCGGCTCCGGAAGATCTTGCAGAACTCCGGGATATCAGCGATTTCCTTTCCGGCTTGGATGGAAAATTCAATAATCAGGAAGAACTTGCCGAATTGCTGAAAAAACAATTCCCGGATAAGGATATCACTCTTGCAACTCCGGATCAGGATGGTATACGTCCTCCGCAGGATATGCTTCCGGCGGAACGGCATATGCGTTCCGAACTGGAAAAATTGGACCGTGCCGCAAAACGGAAGGCCGAATTGCAGGAAAGAATGAGAAAACTCAACCGGAAAAACAAAGAGAAAAAGCAGGATCAACTGGAGCTCGGCAACACGGTTCCGCCGCAAACACTCTCGATTTCCATACAAACGACTTTGGCTCCGGCAAAACCGGAAGACAAAGTAGAAACAACTCCTGCCGCAGTACCGGAAAAAGTACCGGCAGAAGCAACACCGGTAAAACACAGCAAAAAAGAATACAACCGCATCCGGAAACCGCTTTTTGCAACTCCGGTAAAACGGAAACCGGTCAGCGGCTGTACGTTCCTCCCCGGAAAAAAGAAAAGAGGTAAATAAAACATGAAAACCTTATGCGTCACTATACTTGCGCTGTGCGGTATTCTCCTGTGCGGTGCAGAAAAAATCGACCCGATGAAACTGACGGCGGAACAATTTCTGAAAATCGTACGCCATGTTCCCGGACAGGAAACCTGGGCAAAGATGGAAGGAATGGCATCCCATAAACGGGAAAATTCCCGCCGGATCAAAGCACCGATCCGCGTGGGGATCCGTTTTACTCCGGCACGAATCGTTGCCCAGTTGGTATTCAATAAAAATGAACAATACAATCTGGGGCAGACGTTTGAACCGCCGGTCTCCACGCAGTCGAGCCAGTTGCCTCCCGGCGTGAAACCGAAACTGCCATTGTACGGGATCGATATTTCCGATATGACCCTGGGTTTTATGTATAAAGATCTGATCCGGGAAGAAAAACCGGAATCCGTCAAAACCTTGAAATGCCGTGTTTTCATGCTCAAAGGGCTGAAAGATGGCGAAACTGCCCGGATTTTTGTCAGCACGGAATACTTTTTCCCGCTGAAAGTGCAATGGTTCCGCCGGGATCCGGCAAAATATCCGGGGGAAAAATATTGGCGTATGCTGGAAATCGCATCGGTCAAAAAAGCACCGGACAGCGATTTTTATCTCATTCCCAAACTGGAAATCTCCGGTCAGGACTGGATGACGATGATCCATTTTGACAAGCGTGCCGCCGGATATGCCAAGGATGGAACACCGAAAGATCTCTTTCTCATGCAATAAAAACAAAAACAATGGCACAATGAAACATTATCAAAACTGGAAACGCAATCGAAAAGGACAGCAGGGGCAGGCATTGACCGAATTGGTCATATCCCTGGTCGGGATCCTTATTGTTATCAGCGGCTTTCTGTTGATCGCGGCGTTAGGTGCGGAAAATGTAAGTGTCTCCATCAAAGCAAGAGAAAATGCGGATGCCAGGTCCCGCAACGGACTGCTCCTGACCTCCTCCGGCAGTACAATCAAGACATGGAGTGCGGGCAAAGATAAATTGCATTTTACCAAAGATGACAAAGCCTCCAATGTAGCCGATTCCACCGCTGATGTATTCCCTGAACAATTGAAAGACAATGAACAGCAATTGTATCTCACCTCAAATTTATATTTGAAGGAAATTCCTGCGAATAATAATTTTGCATTGAATTTGGAATCAAGCAGACTGTTTTTGAATGCAGCAACCCTCGGACATCATTCGGAATCGGAAGATAACCCGTTGGGAAAACGCAAACTGGACAGTCTGAAAGAACTGATCCGGTCTCTGATCACCAAAAAAGAATTCCATTTGGAAGATACCGTATTTATGCCGACACATAAACCTATCGAAGAAAACGAATAAACGTATAAACGGAGAAAATCATATCATGGCAAATTTACAGCAAATCATCCCTCCCGCAGAAAAAATCTGTACGCTGGAACAAGCGGTGGAGCGCAGACAGCAATGGAAAACACAGGGTATCACCTGCGCTTTGACAAACGGATGTTTTGACATTCTTCATCGCGGTCACGCCGAATATCTTCTCGGCGCACGGGGCAAAGCAGATAAACTTATTGTACTGCTCAATGCCGATGAATCGGTACGCCGTCTCAAAGGCCCCACACGCCCCGTGAATAATGAATATGACCGTGCATATCTGCTGGGCTGTATGTCATTTGTCGATATGGTCGTCGTTTTTTCCCAACAGCGTTGTACAAAAGAAATTGAAGCATTGGCGCCGGATGTATATGTCAAAGGTGCGGATTATACCGTGGAAAAACTGGATCCGCAAGAACGCGCCGCTCTGTTCTCCGTCAATGCCGCCATTGAATTTCTGCCTTTTGTGCCGAATCATTCCACCACAGAAACGATCAACAGGATCAATCAGGGCAAAGACAGCAAATAATGATGGATGATATTGATTTTTCTTCCGCGGAGGTGCCGGTGACTCTCCCGCAGCAGGAAGTTATTCTCTGGTCCGGGCATCCCTCCTGGTGGAGTTATGCCCCCGTTCTGTTCCTCGCCGGAATCCTGATCTATGTTTTCGGCGCAGGACTGCTTCTGGCTGTTGCGGTTTTACTCCACAGAAAAGCACATTATTATACCGTAACCGATCACCGGATCACGGCACATGATGGATTTCTCCGCCGCAAAAAGCAAGAAATCATGCTGTCAGATATTCTTTCCATCGAAGTGGATGCACCATCTCTGCCCATTGCAGCGGGAGTAGCGGATGTCACTTTCCGGTCAAAACAGGGGGAATTGCTTTCCTTCCGTTCGGTTTATCCGGCACCGGAAATCCGGAAACTGGTATTGGCAAAAATGACAGAATAAGCCAGTATTCCGGTATGATTCTCCATTATCAGGAATATTCTCCGGACGAACCGTTGTAATATCCTTGGCCGTGCAGAATTTGTGCTGAAAATCACAGATATCCCATAATTTTTCAAAAAACGGGTATTTTCTCCGTATTTGAACGGGAGAATTTTGATTTTTGAAAAAGTGATTTTGTCAGATTTTTGTTTATGAGCAGAAATGTTATCTCAAGTCTAATCACAGTCACGAC
>JAFVSW010000183.1 GCA_017503545.1 Lentisphaeria bacterium
ATGTCATATTCCCAGGGTTACGCTGCGCTTCACCCTGGGCTGTTTGACTCTTGCCGCCCTGTCAGGGCTGGTCTAACAGTGATTCTAAATTCTTTCGGACGTTGAGTCTTTTCTTACATGAATTCGTGAGTACTTCAAATTGAAAATCTATCAGTTCCCGGAATTTTCAAGCTCAAAGGAGATCTGATTCTATGGCATAAACCGTCGATGAATCCAAAAAAATACTGCATCGTTTTGCCGATGCAGTATTTTTTTGTCTTTTTTTGCTGTCAGACAGCCCGAACCTTATTTTTCGGTCGGAACCACGATACCGCGGATGATGATGTTCTGACAGAAGATGAACACCAGCAAGGTTGGGATCGCAGCAATAATCAAGGCGGCAAAACCGACTGCCTGCGATGACGTCTGCTGGAGCTGATAGAGGTAAACCATCATGGTCCACATGGATTTATCCTGACAGAGCAGGAATGCCATCATGAAGTTTGCGTACGCAGATGTAAAGGAACTCAGCGCAATAACAGAAAGGATCGGTTTGGAAAGACTCATGGCAATATTCCAGAAAATATTCCATTCGCTTGCCCCGTCAATGGAGGCGGATTCAAACAATTCTTTCGGCAAACTGTCAAAGAATCCTTTCAGCAGGAAGATACTGTATCCGGATGCCATACCCGGCAGAATCAAAGCCGCGAAGGTATTGAGCAAGCCCAGTTTTTTGATGAGGAGGAACTGGGGGATACCAAGCACCATGGCAGGGAATGCCATCGGGAGCATGAGGAACAGCAGAATCTTATAGGAGGATGCCGGTTTGTAGCGGGAGAGACCGTATGCGCACAACGGGTTGACCAGCAAATGAACCAGGACGGAAAGGAAACAGTAGATGACGGTATTGAGCGCAGCATTCCCGTTGAGAAACAACGTATCAAAGACCATCAGATAATTGCGTTTGAGGAATTCTTTGATGAGGAACGGACGGTTTTTCATCATCTGTGTATATTCAAATTCAGGAATCGGGAGGACTGCTGTTTTGAAACTTTCCGTTTCCATGTGCCATTTTTTGTTCAGTTTTTCAATGGAACCGTATTTTTTGTGCAGGAAAGAATGCCATGCGTCCAAATGTTTTTCCACTTGAGGAATCCGGAAGAACCGGTTCATTTTTCCGGATTTAATCACGCGGATATAGTCATTCCGGAGCTGATCTTTGAAACGGACTGTATCTGCCGGATAGGCATTGAAAGAGAAGATCTCATTGACATTGTTGATGGTATAATCGTATGCTTCAGAAATCTTTTTCTGATCAAGTACTCCATTGACCGTGTAGAAGGATGCAACAACATTCCGGTATTCCATACCAGCCTGACGGAGAAGACCGATATCTTCCGGCTGCAGCAGTTTGATAAATTCCTGCCAGTCGCTTGTGCATGCAAGGCTGTAATCTCCGGGTGCAGTTTCCAGCAACGGGATCTCGTTGAATGATTTGTACCCGGTTTTGTATGCGTCCCGCAGCTTTTTGATATCATTGCCATATTTTGCAGCCAGCCATTTGCGGTATTCGGTGGAGGGAGTTACCAACCGGATTGCATCCGCTGCAACTTCAAATTCCTGTGCTTTTTCCACATTTTTCCGCAGTGCTTTGCAATCCTGTTCCATTGCGGGAGTCAATTTCATTTTCACAAAAATGTCATATTCCGGCACATCTGTGAACATTTTGTATTTTGTTCCCCAAGCCTTGTTCAGGTTTGCAATGGTTTTGTACTGTGCTTTGAGTGAATTATGCCAGGAGTTGCTCAACGTGGTGTTGTTTTTGAGAAACTCCAGGTAATCTGCACGCATTGTGCCGGAAAGGGGAGCCTGTTCTGTCAGAGTGATATCTTTTTCTGATTTCCAGTTCAATTCTTTTTCATATACCTTTTTCAGATTATCAAAAGAACCGTACTTTCTCAACAGGAATTTTTTCCATGCTTTCTGTGCTTTTTTTACATCAAGATAAATGAATACCGGGTTGACTTCATTTTTGATGTAGTTACACCATTCCTCTGCAAAACGTTTGTTGTCGGGGACAGTTTCATCCAATACAACATCTGCCCATGTATTGAAATTTGTTCCCAATTTAACATTGAAATCATGGAGATTGCTGGTGATATGACGGCGCAGATATGTCATATAATATCCATCAATATCTTTCCATATATTGGTAAGAAGATTTTCTTTCTGCTGTTCTTTGAATGCAAGAAATACTTTGTGCAAACCGGAACTGTAATCGGTTAAATTTCTTCTGCCGAAAAAGTGTTCAGAGCCAATGATAACACTGTTGTAATTGGCGTAAGTTCTACCGGTCAGTTTGCCTAATTCTTCCAACCCGTTTTTCTGTTCTTCACCGTAAACAGGATGTTTTTTCAGCCATTCTGTGAATTGGCGGAGAGTGTACGGCTTGACCCCGTATTCATGCACCATTCCCAGACAATACCAGTAATGAGGTTTGTTATCTGTACAGTATTTTGTGAACTGCTCAAAGTCTTTTACGCGCTGTTCCGAAACACGTGACGGTAACTGAAGGTTATTGAGTGTACCCTGAGGATCTTTGTAATTGGAGAACAAAGCACTCATGGTTGTGTTGTATTTTGTGAAGAGGTGCTTTTTGTAAAGTTCCAAATCATCATAAAGATACTGGGGAACCAAAGTAAAATTGGAAAAGTCCACATTACTCTTGAATGATCCGGAAATCATCAGCAACAGCGGGTAAACCATTGTGGTTGCTCCGAGGATCAGGAGCAGATGGATTACCGCATTAAGGACTTTTACCTTCCAACTTCGTTTTTCTACTTGTCCTATAATCATGATATTATTTTCCTGTTGTTTTGAATTCCATGTTGGAGAGTTTCTTCAGATTGTAAATCGTGAAGACCAATGTGAAGGCACCGAGGAACCATGCCATCGCAATAGCGGTACCGAACCGCAAATTGGTATATGCTTCTTTAAAGATGTGCAATTCCGCAACTTCCGTGTCGGCACCCCCGAAGGTCATGACCATGATCTGACCACCACTTTGTGCCGCTGCAATAAATGCACCTACAAAGTTGATAATAATCAATGCTTTCAAGGTCGGCAGTGTGACATGCCAAATCTTCATAAAGAAGTTGGCACCGTCAATTTCCGCTGCTTCATATACATCGTCCGGAACACCTTTCAGAGCTGCCAGATAAATCAGACAGCCGGGACCTGCGCTTGCCCAGATGGACGGCAGAATACACGCAAGCATTGCCCATTTACTGTCTTCCAACCAGGCAATCGGCTGGAATTCCAAACCTTGATAGCCTTCATTGAAAAGAGATACAATGGGAACCAGTACAAAATTGATTCCGTCATATATACTCTGGATCACCTGGTTCAAGATCCCTGTGGGACCGGCACCATAGAACAGACGCCACATATAAATCACCACCAGACCGCTCATGACGGCGGGGAGATAGAATAAGGTACGGTAAAGAACTTTGCACCGGGAAACTTCCTGAAGCAGAATAGCCAGAATAATCGGGGCGACAAAGCCGAGACCGAGAATCAGGCACATATAGCGGATCGTATTCCAGATTGCAGCCCACCAGTCGCGACTGAAAAGAACGTCAGCCAGGTTGTTCAAGCCGACCCATTCAGAATGACCGGCAAAACGGAAATCCTGGAACAGGATCTTGGACCCGGAAATCATCGGCGTGTATACCCAAAGCAGGATACTGATCAATGCGGGCAGCATAATGAGATAAGCACCCCATTTTTTGGAAAATTCCCATCCGCGGGATTTGCCGGAGACAAGATCTTTCGGAGAAAAGATGATCCAGATCTTGTAAAGAGCAAAGGAGAAGATGGAAAGGATAATGATTGCGGCTACCACAGCCCAGTTATTACGGCGTTCCCGTTCTTCCGGTGTAAGGTAACCAATCATTTGAACGGTGGTATCATCTGCTGATTTTTTCAGAATACTCTGCAGAAGTTTCAAACGTTCTTCCCGGTCAGCAGGCAATTTGCCATCGCGGGCAAGCTGTAACGCTTCATCAATCGGCTGTGTCAAACGCAGATAAACCAACTGGCAGTTTTTTCCGTAAGGTTCCGGAACACCGTTTTCTACTGCTTCATTGTAAACTTTTTCAAAGTTTTCCGGGAAGAATTTCAAATATTCTTCATACCCGTATTTCCGGCACCACTCGGGACTGAGTGTATTTCCGGCACCGGCATTTACCATGACGTCAGCTGCAAGCTGTTTTGCTTCATCGGATGCATTATAAGAAATCCACAGCCAGGCTGCTTCGCGGATTTCTTCTGCGGAAACCCAAACATCATCACTGTTATAACGACCTTCGATATGAGCAAAAATACCTTGCATTATGGCATTTAATTCAGTTCTGCCCTTACCGTTTCTTTCTTTCGGCGGGAATGCTGCGATACCGGTCAAGCTGGGGTCGATATTCTGACTGCCCATACTTTTTTGATCCAGATACGGACTGTTGATCGCTATTTTATTTACTTGACCACTGTTTTTTTGATCTGAATCACTGCGTGTGGTATAACCTTTCTGTAATTTCTGGTCTGAGTCATACCAGGGTTCTGTTGCCAATTTGATATAGAAATCAAGAGCTTCTGCGGCTTCTCTTGTGCCGTATGCTGCAATCCAGTTTCCTTTTTCATCTTTTGCAATAACATCGCCGCCAGCAGACCAGATATAACCCACAAAGTCCCAGGATGCCATTTTGCCCGAACCCATTTGCAGACCGTAACGGCGTGTTGCCGGGTCGGAAAGTTTCTTTGCATATTCATACAATTCATTCCAGTCGCGCGGGGGGCGTTCCGGATCCAGACCTGCTTCCTGGAAAAAGTCTTTTCTCCATGCCAGTACGCGCACAGAAAGAGCTCCCGGCATAAACCAGAGATGTTGACCTGCTTTGAAGTCATCCACTTTCGGACCTTCCCGGTAAGCCACCGGGCGGATCGGTTTGACCATATCATCAATGAATTGTTTGCAGCCGCCCGGGTAGTCCCGGTTGAGATAGCTGTCCAACGGATAAATAAAACCCTGATGGATATAGGTATCAGACATACGGAAGTTGACCTGAATCACGTCAGGAGCCATACCGCCGGCGATTGCAAGCATCAGTTTGGATTCCTGTCCCATCCCCGGAATGGAGATCCCGGAGAATCCGGAAACTTCAATATACGGAAATTTTTTCTTGAAAGCCTGAAATTGAGCCTGTCTTACCTGACCATCAACTGATGTATCATTGGCCATAGGCAACGTTGGAATGCGTAATGGAATTTTTTTCTTTCCATCCAGCTTGTGTTTCGGGGTGTACGGTATCTTCATGTACCGTCTGTCTTTGACTGGAGCTTTGTCATCCGCGTGAAGAGCAGATGTGCCGCTTGCGGCAGAAAGCAAAACTGCAGCGGGAATGGCTAATCCCCACAACATTTTCCTGAAACCATGCAACATGAGTTTCTCCTTTTGGATTACTTTTAAAAGGTTAAAATAATATAATATAATTTTTTTGGGGACTGTTCTTATAATAGCACATGTTTTTCCGTTTTTCAAGTTCTCAAATTAAAAAAGTTGTAAAAAATGCTGTGTTTTTTCCGTTTTTCCTTATTTTTCTCTTGTTTTTGCCTGAAAATCAAAAAAATC
>JAFVSW010000184.1 GCA_017503545.1 Lentisphaeria bacterium
AACAGTACCACGGTAAACGCTGGCTACCTGAACATCTCCTCAGACGGTGTGGCAAACAGCACCACAGTAAATAGTGGCGGCTCCCTGTACATCTCCTCAGACGGTGTGGCGAACAGTACCACGGTAAATAGCGGAGGTTACCTGGACATCTACTCAGGCGGAGTGGCGAACAGCATCACAGTAAATAGCGGAGGCAACCTGTATATCAACTTCAGTGGGGTGGCAATTGATTTAACATTGTCTGCAGGTGGACGCTTGGGAGGATTTTCTTTTTCTGAAGATAAATTCTTTGAAAACATCCAGAATGGATCAGCATTGATTTCCGACAATGTTTACATTGTTGGGAATTGCATGAAGATTTCCTCTGGGGGGACGGCGAACAGTACCACGGTAAACGCTGGCTCCCTGGACATCTACTCAGGCGGTGTGGCAAACAGTACCACGGTAAACGCTGGCTACATGTACATCTCCTGCGGCGGTGTGGCAAACAGTACCACGGTAAACGCTGGCTACCTGGACATCTACTCAGGCGGTGTGGCAAACAGCACTACAGTAAATAACGATGGGCACCTGGACATCTACTCTGGCGGCGTGGTAAGCAGCACCACGGTAAACGCTGGTTACTTGGATATCTACTCAGGCGGGACGGCACTGGAAATCAAAGAAAATGGAGGATATGTTTGGGTTGATGACGGTGCAAATGTTACATTTGCATCCAATACTATTTCTGGATTGAGATTGAACGCTGATATGACAGTTCACTCAAATACTGTGGCGAACAGTACCACGGTAAACAGCAGAGGCTACCTGGCCATCTACTCAGGCGGTGTGGCGAACAGTACAACGGTCAATTTCAGTGGCTACATGTACATCTCCAGCGGCGGTGTGGCGAACAGTACCACGGTAAACAGCAGAGGTTACCTGGCCATCTACTCAGGCGGTGTGGCGAACAGTACCACGCTCAATTACTATGGCAGAATGTACATTTCCAGCGGCGGAACGGCGAACAGCACTACAGTAAATAGCGATGGATGCCTGGACATCTACTCTGGCGGCGTGGTAAGCAGCACCACGGTCAATCCCTATGGCTACCTGTACATCTCCAGCGGCGGAACGGCATTGAATGTAAAAGAAAACGGCGGATATATTTTTGCAGCAGAAGGTGCAAATGTTATCTTTGAATCCAATACTATTACCGATTTGGAATTGGCTTGGGGAATGACGGTTCATTCTAATACAATCGCGGAGAACACAACGGTCAATCCCGTGGGCACCATGTACATCTACTCAGGCGGTGTGGCGAACAGTACAACGGTCAATAACGGCAGAATGTACATCGGCGGTGTGGCGAACAGTACAACGGGCAATTCCGGCGGCTCCATGTACATCTCCAGCGGCGGTGTGGCGAACAGTACAACGGTCAATTCCTGGTGCTCCATGTACATCTCCAGCGGCGGTGTGGCGAACAGTACAACGGTCAATGCCTATGGCTCCATGTACATCTCCAGCGGCGGTGTGGCGAACAGTACAACGCTCAATTACTATGGCAGAATGTCCATCTCCAGCGGCGGAACGGCAAGTATTGTGTTCAATCCATGGCAGGGATATGTTGATTCTTCTGCGGGGGCTATGGTGGAATATCTGGAACGGGATGCGAATGTATATTTTGGCGGCTGGGATAAAGGTTTGGTCAGTAAAGCTGATACGATGAATGGATTGTGGATTTCAGCCGGACTCTCGGCTATCATTTATTCTGACGGTGTGGCGAACAGCACTACTGTTAATGACAGGGCCCACCTGTACATCTACTCAGGCGGTGTGGCGAACAGCACCACCGTCAGCAGTGGCGGAGCAATTTATTTATACGACAACTCAACATTGAAACAATCTGTTATCGAGGGGAATATTACCATCCATAGTGGTAGTTACACCCTGAATAATAATAATTTCAGCAATGCTGATTTTACCATATACGATGGGGCTGAAATTGATCTCTCCGGCAATTACTGGGGAATTACAGATATCAATGCGATTTACGAAAAATATGGTTTTTCGTACTCTCAAGTTTCTATCAGTGATGTATTGTTGTTCGATCCAACCAGTTTATTCTCTGCTTCCATGTATGGCTTGACCAAGAATACTTTTGGCGAAAAAACTGATGCGCTCTGTGTTGTATTTTCGCATGCTTTAGATAAAACTACAATATCGGAAAAATCTTTCAGATTGACTGATCAAAATGGAAATATTGTTATCATCAAGGATATCGATATCCTTGGAGATAGAACTGTAAAACTATACATAGATACTCCCGCAAAAGAAGGGCGATACCATTTATATTTTGCCGATACAATCAAAAACATCGGCGGAATGCCGCTTAATAATGTTAATTCCGAAAATAACGAAGATGGCTGGGCGGATAAAATCACTCTTAAAGCAGACTATACGGCTCCCTATGTAACAAAAGTCTCCCCTGAATATGACTTTGCTGGAACATTGGATACTTTCAGTATTTCGTTTTCCGAAGCCATCGATAGTACTTCTCTTAATGGCAAGGTTTCAATGATCGGGCCGGATGGCAAGGTAATTGCGGCAACGCTCAAAACAGTTGCCAACGGAACCGCCTATTTTACTGTTGCGCCGCAAACGGCTTATGGTGAATATACTATCCAAATTTCTGCTGATTTTACAGATTGGACCGGACATAAACTCGACCAGAACCGCAATGGAATCGGCGGCGAAGAAAGTGATGTATTCGAGCATTCTTTCCAGATTACCAATGTCGATTTGAAAGTTGCCGATGTGGTTCTCAATAAAAACACTTTGGCTCCCGGCGAAAAAGTTGTTATCAACTGGAACACTTTCAACAATGGCGGTTACGCTCTTTCCGGCAGCTGGACGGATGGGATTTATCTCTCCACCGATACCAGATGGGATATCAACGATATAAAACTTGGTGAACTGACTCACGAAGGCGGTCTTGCCCAAGATCAGCAGCTTGCCAATACACTTGATGTCAGACTTGCCGCTGTCGCTGCAGGGGATTATTACATTCTCGTGCGTTCCGATATCTATATGCAGGAAAAAGGCGACAAGGAATCTGCTCTTCTGGCTCAGAATTTGCAGGCAATCGGCGTTACAGTCTCTACCCCGGAACTGAAAATAGGCACGGCTGTTGACGGCACAATTTCCGATAGAGGCGAATACGCTGTTTATAAACTGTATCAAGATGTAAATGAGTCTGTTGAATTAGTACTTGACTGCCATACAGACAACGCCAACATGGAAATTTATGTTGGTAATGGTTATGTTCCGAGTCGTGAAAAATATGATGCAAATGCACAAAAACTTACTGACGGAAGTCTTGTTATTCATGGAGTTGACTCTGCCCGTGAATTATATGTTATGGTCTGGAACAGGAATACTTCTGCTGCATTTGACTACACTTTGACCGCCCAACCAATGCCAATGACTATAACCGGGATTGCCGGAATAACTCAAGGGAACAAAAACGGTTCTGTTTTTGAACTTACAGGAGTTAATTTTGCGCCTGATATGATTGTTGCCTTGACCGATGCCAACGGCAATGTCGTAAATGCGGATAAGATTACTTTTATAGATAACAGCAGAGCTCGAGCAGAATTTAACGCAAACTCCCTTGCCGCCGGAGATTACGCCATCAGCGTAAATCATAATGGCGAATTAGCGAGTTATAAAGAGCCTATAACGATTGTTCAAGACGCTGAAGCCGAATTTAATATCAAATTCATTTCGCCAAAATATGTTGGCTGGAAATCTTTGACGACACTCTACGTGGAATACTCTAATACCGGAGCGAATTCCATGGATGCTCCGCTTGTCATTGTTCACCCACATTTAAGTGACGGACGCGAAGGAGCTTTTTTGACATTGGATGAAAGTATTTTGACGGATGGATTTTGGACTTCAACAAAACCGGCAGGATTTGAATACTCCGTACAAATGCTTGCCAGCGGGAAGACTCCCGGCATTCTGGAAGCAGATTCTACCGGCAAAAGTGTTTATAAAATTCCCGTATATTATGCCAGTTGGCAAACGCCATGGCCGCAAGATACGATTACAATTGATTGGGGCGTGTCCTATATTGAATCCAGTAATACCACAACGCTGGACTGGAATAAATTCCTTGCGGATATTGGCAAAACAGGAAAGGAAGCGGAACGGCTGGCATCCAATTTGGCAACTTCAGTTGGAACCACCTGGGGAGATTATGTGAAGATGCTTAACCGCAATATGCGGTATCTTGATGAAAACAATATTTCTACAGATAAAGTAACGGTTGCAGATCTTTTCTCAATGGAATACCGGTGGGCATCCGGTGATATTTCTTATACTCCGGATTTAAGCATCAACACCGATGATACGCTTAAAGTTGGCGATTGGGAGTTTGAACTGAACCGCAACTATTACAGCGACTTTGACTGTCGTACCGGAAGCAGTTCATTCGGAAACGGTTGGACTTGTTCCTGGGATATGTACCTTGAAATTGCAGAAAATGGAGATTTGACATTTATTGACGGAGAAAATCGCCGCCTGTTCCAACCCAATTACAGTAACGGATACAATACTGTTGCCCATGATGGATCAAATATCAAAAAACTCAATAATGGAACATATAAACTTACTGAAAGCGACGGAACATTCCGTATTTTTGATAGTAATGGTTTGCTGTTGAGCATTACTGCGGCAAATGAAGAGGAAATTGTTTTTGAATATGCGGATGGTAAATTGTGCAGAATTGTTTCCGGTTACGAAACTCGTACTATTACCAGAAATGACAGCGGTTTGATAACTGCAATTGTCGATCAATACGGCAATACATACAATTACAGTTATGACAGCAACGGTAATCTGATTACAGTAACTGACGATGCCGGAAATGTCACTGCTTATACTTATGCAGCAGAACAGCTTAACGGCTTGAGTTCTATCACTTCCGGAGAAGAAGTTTCCAATTTTGTTTATGATGCTACCGGACGCCTGACTCAATGGACCGTAGATGGTCATACTTACAAGTATGATTACGGGACTACCGGAATGATTTCCATATCTCTTGATGGGGAACTGATTGGTACCAATTATTATGGCATGGACGGTACTTTGATAAAAACAATTGCTGCCGATCAGGTAACCCGTGGCAATGTGGTTTATGGTACTCTTACTGACACTGATGGCAATGCTCTTGCTGGAATTACTGTCAATGCTGTTGCCAATGACAAAGTTTACAGTGCTGTAACCGATGACAACGGCGTTTATCGCTTTACCGGAATTGTCGATGATCGTGTGGAATTCATAATTCAGGATGCTCGATATAAATCATCGAATGAACAGCAAACACTTTCCGGTATTGATTTCACCTCGATAAATGTCGAAAAAGCGACTAACAGTATCAGTGGCACTTACAGTTTTTGCGACAACTTGTCAACTGCCAATATCCTTTTAACCAATAACACAACAGGTGAAGCGACCTTTGTCCAAGGGTACGCAGGAAAGTTTTTTGCATACGATCTTGCCGAAGGCGAATACTCCATGCAAATTTACAGCGGCAATTCTGCAACATATTACGGTTCATTTACTGTAACAGCAGATTCAACCTATCAAAACATTGGCAACTATGATTTGGAAGCCGGCGGAAATATTGTATACACACTGACTTCAGATTCCTCATTGAAAAATGCAGTAGTGCAACTTGTAGACGGCGCGGGCAATGTTATAGCCGCAGAACTGCTTTCTCAAGGTGGCACCTACACCTTTGAAAATATTGCTGCGGGAACCTATACTTTGAATGTATCCTCTCCGCTTGGCGAAAATTTTAATGCCTCCAAGGAAATCACCGTCGATAAACTCCAAAATACAGAAACTGCTATTGTTCTCGATGATGGAGTGACCATTTCCGGGACAATACGCGATGCGAACGGCAATGCTCAAAGAGGAATATATCTTGAACTTTCCCATGGAGAAACAAGTTATTTTGTCAATACAGATTATTATGGCAATTACAGTTTTGACAGCCTTGTTGCTGGAGAATACACACTCTCTGTTTACGGAAGCAATGCACCGTTGGAATCATTTACAGTAAATGCCGGAGATGCGGACATAATTTACAATCACACTACGGAGTATTTTGCCTCCTGGAGCGGATACTTGAGTGATGCCGAAGGAATGAGTGTAGAGGGAATCGTTTCGCTTTATCTTGATGGAGAATATTTGGATTCAGTTTACGCAACGGATGGGTATTTCCGTTTTGACATGAAGAAAGCCGGAAACTACACAATTATTGCGGAATCAGATAGTGGATTCTTTACGCAAGTTGAGTCAGCCGATATTGTTTCCGGCAGCGACGAATTCAGTGAATTTACTTTGGGAACCTACTCCCTTACTGTTGATGCAGCAAGTATTCCAGAAGGCGAAACAACTTATATCTTAAGTTTGTTGGATGCGGCTGACAAAGCGATAACTTACAATGTCTCCACCACAGCTGATTTTACAGGACTGGTTGCCGGCAAATACAGATTAACTGCATACAATGGTAACTTTAAGGCAGAAAGTGAAATTTTTGAAGTTAACGGAAACGGTTCTCAGCAGATTACTTTTGAAAAGCTCAACGACCTGAAAATTCAAATTAATGAATTGGAAGAAGCTATTAATATATTGCTCTATAATACAAATGGAGAAATCGTTGACAGTCTCCGCATTAATGAAACAGGCATCTATACTTTTAATGCATTGGGAAACGCCAATTACAAACTGGTTGCATTCAGTGATAATTATAATTCTATGCAAGATGTCACAGTCAATGCTGATTCTGGAGCAGTAGTTTTGGAGCTGACTGAATGCACCAGAAAAATTTCTGGTGTAATTACTGTGGACGGTCAGATCTCGGAAGATATATGTGTATTTGCCTACAATCAAGCCAATGAGCTTATCGGTTGGACTCATACAGATATTGACGGAACATACCAACTTTTACTCGGCAATTCCGAAACATACAAAATTGCAATGGGAGGTTCAAGCACTCTTTTTAAGCAACATGAAGTAACCATTTTGGATTCGCAGGATTTTATACTTAATGCAAACTTAGAAACAATCAGTTGCGCTAGTAATGCCGCTGAGTTTCCAGACGAGTTTCAGAGTTTTTCCTGGCAGGATAATATATCGTGGGGAGATTACTTTTTACCTGCTCAATGGCAGTCAAAAGTAATCTTGCAGGATTGTAAGGAAGAAATGGACAAATATGTAATAACTGAAAATGAGTGGCTCACCCGCCCCCAAACAGATATGTGCAGTACTTGTTCAAACGCGTGGGATAGGTACTACTTAGTAAAGGAACGCTATCAGGATACCTGGATAGATACAGTAACCTATAAATTTGACGCTGTTGACGATTCCATCCATGAGTTTATGTATAATCTGGGAATGCTTATTGCTTCTCTGGCAACATTGCACCTTACAGCTGTTCCTGCTTTTTTTATAACAGGTTTTACTTCGCTTTTGGATGTGTGGAAGATTTGCAATAATGGTTTGGATGATCTTATTAATGAGATTCCTACATTAGATACCTTGTCGAACGTAATAAGTATGGCCAATGATACTTATGGCTCTATGCTTGAAAGATCACTAAAAGAAGTTTCTGATGAAAAAATCGCAGAGTTGGCTAAAAACAATAAAACATACCAAAAATATCTCGAAGAGCTTTTGATTGAGGGAATTTCGTCTGATTCTGCAATTCCTTTCGAATATTTGTCGAAAGACGCTATGGCTATGGTAAAGGAGAGAAAAAAATTAGAAGCAGCTTTAGTCAAAAGTAAGGCATTAGATGCGTTTTTGAGCAAATTAGAAGCGTATTTGGATGCTATTGATGTATTGGGTTCTTTCAGAGAATTTCAGGTGAATTATGAAGATTTAACAAATCATATAAAAGTTATAAAACAATATTACGAATTAGAAAGACACGTTCGTACTCAATTACCTGCTTGTCCCTGTGATTGTGACAAGAAAAAGAATCCCGCACCTCCAGAAGCTCCTAATGGGCAGGGAGTACCTAGTGTACCGACTAATCCTGTCCAATCTGTAGACCCCAACGATAAAACCGTTTTGGAAGGATATGGAGAACAGGGGTATATCAAGGGGAATGAAACTTTGAATTATAAGGTCGAATTTGAAAACGATCCCGAATTTGCGACTGCACCGGCGCGTTGGATTCGGGTGTTTGATACTCTTGCGCCGGAATATGATTTGGACACGTTTGTTATCAACAGCATTTGTCTTGCGGGGAATTACATTACAGTCGGCAACGGCAGAGATTCTTATAATCAGCTGCATGAAATCACCGTCAATGGCGGCGAAAAAGTTTTGGTACAAATCGCCATCAATCTTGACTATGATACAAGAGAGATTTTTGCTGAGTTTACCGCCATTGATCCAGAAACCGGCTGGATGGAACAGGATGTTACTACCGGTATTCTCTTCCCCAATGATGAAAGCGGTTGCGGCGAAGGTTATTTTACTTATTCCATTGGGCTGAATGAAGGTGTTGCACATGGAACTGAAATCACGAATAAAGCGGAAATCTACTTTGACTTCAACGAAGTCATCGAAACGCCGACTACGGTCAATACCATTGATAATGTAGATCCCGTATTTAATGGATTTACAGCTGTTTCCAACGGCGGTAATCAAGTGACTTTTACTCTGAATGGTTCTGATGCTGATTCAGGCATCAAAGGTTACAATATATCTTACTCCACAGACGGAAAAGTGTTTAACTATTTTACCACTGTAACCGGAAACAGCTGGACTTGTGAAATCGACCTGCAGACTGAATACTTCTTCAAGGCGCAGGCCATCGACAATGTGGGCAATGTTTCCGACTGGAGCGAAGCGATCACCGTTTCCCAGAATAAATTCATCATCCCGGAAAAATACACATCCGGTAATTTTGAAACGATTGCTCTCAATACCGTAAGTGGAACTCTTGTCATTACCAGAGAGGGTGGCGCAATCAGATTGCCGATTTCAAGTGAAAGTGCCGATATCGCTGGATTGCCTGCCGGAACTTATCAGTGGGAAAGTTCTGATAGTAACGGCAATGTTACCGCCTCCGGTACTCTTAAGGGAACCGCGAGCGGAGCAGATGCCTTTGTTTCCGAAGCCAATGGTAAACAGGATGTCTTCTTCGCCCGGACCAATGGCAAATGGACAAGCGATTATGCCGCACAGCACAACGGCAATCTGGTCAATAACTGGAGCGGTACACAGGAACAGGTAACTCTTTTCGGCAAAAATAAGATCGAAGATATTTTCATCGGCTCTAAAGACAGCAATATTCTGTTCCTGACCGATACCAGCAACGGCGATGCCTTCTTCCTCGATGACATCTATACCAACGGCGTAACTCAATCCCGTATCAGCGGCATTGACAAGATTCTTGCCGGAGCTGGAGATGATGTCATTGACTTCACCAGTTCCCGTTACGCATATGTCGGAACCGGCATGGAAGTTTACGGCGGTAACGGCAATGACACCATCTGGATGGCAAGCGGTGAAAATGCAATCTTCGGCGATGCCGGAAATGACCGGATCATTGGCGGCGCAGAAAATGATATAATCATTGGCGGAATCGGCAATGACTCCATGCATGGCGGCGGTGGGGATGACGTCTTCTGCTTCGGTGAAAACTGGGGCAAAGATACGGTTGAACAGCTCGCCAACGGTAAAGTCACGCTCTGGTTTGAATCCGGTTCAGAAAGCAACTGGAACGCTTCCACCCTCACCTACACCGACGGGACCAACAGTGTGAAAGTCAGCGGTGTAACAGAAGTTTCTCTCAAGTTCGGTGGAGAATCTCCCGTTACCGGAGCATTCCTTGATGCCGTCAGCGAAAAGATCTTTGAGGATAAGAACAAAGGTCTGCTGGCGTAAGAACTCACATTTCAACCCAAAACTAAAATGCTCAAATTGGCGAACAATGTCAGTTTGAGCATTTCCATATATAAAAAAATAAAATAAAAAGGCGTTATTTCGTTGAAACAGGGATATTTTGATGGTATTCAGGTTTTGCATTAAAAGTTTTTCGGTAACGTCCGAAAATCAAACAAAATTTAAGCTCAAATAGCTGCGACGATCGTGAAGCTGGGAACGACACAGGGCGTGAGCCCTCAAACTACTCAGATTCAGTTCAAAGATAAATGATCTTGGAGTTCCGTTAATTTACGGCAGAATGAGATTTTTTCGTAAAAACAGTGTTGAGGCGGGGGTAGAGGGATTTTGGAAATCCCCTCCCAACCATTTTATATAACCGAGGCAAACTCAAAAGTCTTCAAAAATGGCTGAAAACTCTTGTTGCAATTTGAAAACTGCCATTTTAATCTCATCAACAATCATTTTCAGTCAAATTTTACCGGACTTTTGAAATCACCTCAATGAATTATTTTTTTGCCTGATTTTTGAAATCATCCAATTCCAATAACTGTTCCGGAGAAAGACTGCGCGCCGGAATTGTTTGCGCCATAAGCGTTTGTTTTGCAGCACATTCCAGCAATTCCATCTTGTCAAATGCGGAAAGCAACGATTTCCCGACCGTGATCACACCGTGATTTTCCATCAGACCGCAATCATAATTCTGCATTTTTTCCGCCGTCAAACGGGCAAGTTCCGGCGTGCCCATCAAAGCGTAAGGAATCCGGACGATATCCCCAGCCACGGCATACGCCTCTGCCGTCAGGTGCATATTAATCGGAATATCAGTAGTACAGAAAAAGGTAGCTGTTACAGGATGCGCGTGAACGATCGCTGTCACATCGGGACGTGCGGCATAGATCGCCAGATGCAATCCGGCTTCGATACTGAGTTTGAGTTCCGGCGTCAATGAGGTCCCGTCCGGAGTCACAACGCCCACCGTTTCCATAGATTGTTCGCATTTATCGGTTTGTGATGCGGTAATGACGATATTGCCGTCTGCGGTGCGGCAGGAGATATTACCGCCGCTTGTTGTCGTCAGGAATTGACGGTAAAGTCGTCTCATGAAATACGCAACCTGTTCGCGTTCTGCTTGATATAAGATCATAAATAAAACTCCTGTTTATGGAGGCAATTTCAAAAGTTTTCAAAAAAGAGAGAAACCAAAGTTGCATTCCGCCGCGGATCACCGGGGCACGGCAAGCCTCGACCTTCCAGGACCCGGCTGAGATTCCGGACTTCTTCCTGCGGGATTTCATGCACGCCACCTGTCATTTGTGCGGTCAGGACCGATTGCGCCATGGCTTCCGCCATTTGCAGCAAGCCGAGCGTCCGTGCAACGCCTTGATCGGAACCGATGGTGATACCATGATTTTTCATCAGCCAGGCATTGGAATAGGGCAGAACACTTTCAAAACACTTCGCCAAAGTGTCGGAAACCGGTTCTGCATAGGGAATTGAGAGGATCGGTCCCAATTCAATACAGGGTTCCGGCAGAATGGGACGGGCAAGGATTTCTCCGCCGGAAATGGAAAATCCGGTCAGGTACGGCGGATGTGCGTGGACAAGGCTCCGCAGATCGGGGCGTTTGCGGTAAATAAAAGTGTGCATGGGCGTTTCCCCGGTAGGCTTGCGTCCGTCAGCCGCATACAGGATTTTGCCATCGGGATCGACCAGAACGATATCTTCAAAACGGAGATCCTCTTTCGCTACTTTTGTCGGGGTGATAAGGATAACCCCGTCCCCTGTATTGATGGAAAGATTTCCGCCATGGGAAGCGACAAAACCCAGTTTTCCGCACTTGACAGATACATCTGCCAATTCCCGGATCTGTGCCGAATATTTCTCCTGCAATTCGTGCATTTCTCAATTTCCTTTCAATAATTTGCGCATGAGTTTCGATCCGGCGACTGCATCTTTCTTTTTCAGAATTTCTGCAATTTCATCCATGTCCGCGCGATCCATCAGTGATTCCAGAAAATCAAGCCATTCTGCACTTTCCGCAACCGCATCCCGTCCATCTTCCCGATATGGGAATTGATCGATCACGAACCAGCCGTTGTACCCGGTCCGGCGGAGCCAATAGAAAAATTCCAGATATTCCAATGTATGAACCGTTCCCACGATCATATCATCATCCCACAAACGGTAATTATCGTTGATATGGATATGACAAAGCCGGTCACCGAACTGTTTGAGCAAGGCGACAGATTCTGCCGGATTTTCATAGCCGAGCAGCGCATGTCCATAATCAATAATGACTTTGCAGTTATCACACCCGGTCGCCTGACAAATCAGGATTGTTGTACCGACGGTACTGACATAAGAATGAGTGCGTGGTTCTTTGATCTTATATTCCAGCGCAACGGTCATTTCCGGATGCGCTTTGCAAATCGTTGTCAATGAATCAACAAGAAACTTATGTTCTGCCATGTAATCCGCCTGAAACAAGGCATCATACCCATCCTGCCCGAGCCAGAAAGTCAAAAGATTGCACCCGACTTCTTTACAGAAGGCGATGACTTCTTCTGTATGTTCCAATGCCTGTTTGCGGACTTCGGGATCGGAACAGGAAAGAGACCCCTGTTTCCATTTTGCCTGAGTAAACGTATCTGCGGCAATGGAAATCACTTGCAAACCATGTTCTTTGATTTTTGCTTTCACGGTTTCTTTTTCTGCGAGTAATCCGGGAGAAGCAACCAGATCCACGCCGCGGATCAGCGGAATCGTTGCGACACGATCAAAGAGTTCTGCGACCGGATACTCTCTGCCGTAAGCGGGACAATACCGGTCAAGACAGGAGCCTACATTACCGAGAAAGACGGAATAATTGCGTTTCATCATTATACAACCTCTATTATTTCATATACATGTGAATGTTCAAATTTTATCATAGTGGACCTGACAATCTCCAATGATCTCAACAACAATATCATTCTGGAATTTTACTGCACACCAGGAACCATCGCAAATCTTTAATATTCCTGCATTATTCCGGTAAACGGCACGGAAAGTGCGTGCTTTCCGCGGAGTCAAACCGCCGGGTTTGCCTTGTAAGCGGGAGGAAAGCATACTCATATCAGCCATTCTTCCGCAAGCACAGAAATACAAGATCTTTTCGTTTGGATCCTCTCCGGTAAACCAGCGGGAGTAGGCATGTTCTGCATACAACTCATCATCTGTTCCGATCAACGGAGTCAACAGATTCACCAGATTTTCCCGTGGATCAGCCTCTGTTATAAAGACCATCCCGTTATTTGCAGACTGTACGGCAATGACCCGTTCTTCGCCATCCATAACCGCTTTACCGGTTGTCACTTCCGCAGGATAAAGGAACGTATATGATTCTTTTTCCCATTCATTTACCCCGGGGAGTGTTTCGGTTTCGCTGTATGCCTGTATCAGATCCTGTAACTGGAAGGCTTCCATTCCAAGCCGATTGGCAAATTCCCGGTTCAACGGGGTGCCATCCGGTGTAAACATGGGAGGAACACCGGTAAAGATGATAGGGAAACCTTGATCCGCAAGCACACATAATTTATCCCATGCGGCACGGGAAATGACATAAAGATCCGGCAGGATAATTGCCCGGAAACGATTTTTCCCATACACAAGTTCTTTTCCGCAAAGAACAGCCTTCATCAGGAAATCTTCTGAGAAGAACCGCCCGTGTAAATTGGAATCGGTCAAAGACAATACCGTATTGGTAACAGTGGCATAATGAAGTCGCGCCAACCATTTTGGTGCAGCGGCAGAACTCTTCCAGTCATAACAGATTCCGATGGGGGCATCTGCACACATTCCGTTCAAAAAACGGTCAAATTCATCCAGTATTTTCCGATCGGAAACAGATTCTTTCCGGAACGGGTCCAACCGGTAATTAACAATATGTTCCGAGAAATCGGAATAAAAAATATTGAACCAGTTTACATGATACAACATTTTGAACCGGGTGGCAAAGTGCATATTTTCAACGGCGGGTAACGATAAGCCCCAGTCATTGTAATAAGCATCTTCCAATCCCAGTTCTTCCCGGAGACTGTCTGCCAGCATCAAGTGAAATGCGATATAACGCAAATCCACTTCCCACGATCCATCCGTCCAAGCCGCAGAAAGGAGTTTTCCCATCTGGAAATAATCACAAACCCCGGCGACGAGGTCGGAAATCAACCCGGACCAGGTCTGATGTGTTCCGAAAAACAATTTTCTGCCGTAACATTTTTCGGCATAATCATTATGTCTGCGTTGTGCTTCAAAATTCACAAAAGCGAGGGTGGAATAATAATCCAAACGGAGCTTTACCGCTTCTGAAGTATCATCAAAGTAAGCCAGATAAGGTATTTTATCCATCAAATCATATCCGCAACGCTCCCGGAACAGTTGAAGGAATCCATTGCCTCCACGATAAAACATAGGATCGCCACAGCCTTTTCCCGGCTCATCCCAGCCGAAACCGTCAAATGGAATATCGGAAAGCCGATCCAATATTTCCTCTTGTGCCTTGAGAAAAGCCGGATGCGACAGATCCAGCAGTCCGGTCATACGGCTTGTAACGCAGGCGAACATTACGCCGCTGAAAGAAGAATCCGGAAGTTGCCCTTTGATTTGATATCCATTCAGATGATTCTGCCAATTCCAGACACATTGGTCTTTTTCAAGATGCCGGAAAGAATCCCCATCCTGCAAATAGAAATCCACAGTTTCCAATTCCACATAACCGTGGATATGTGTAGATACTGGCGGTGTTGCAGATTGAAAATCAAAATGTCCTTTCCGGACATGGACCTGTTCCAGATGATATTGATGCTGCATACATTCCGGATGATACTTTGTAAACGTATATCCCCAGAACAGATTGTCTGTATCCAGAATTGCCTTCAAACGATGCTCATGGAGCATGGCAGTCAATTTTTCCAGACACTGATGGAGCATTTCACCGCCATTATAAAGATTGACCTGCGGCACCCGCAGAAGAATATCAACTGCGGTATAACCGTCTTCTGCCATCTGTCTGATATAAGGCTCTGCTTTTTTCGGGTCAGTAAGCCATTGCGGACAAACAAGAAAACCTGCAATTTGTTTGTTTTTCATCATAACACCTGTTGTTCAACAATACGGATTCTTCCGGTATCATAAAAATATTACTTTACCGCTTTCACAACTACGTCGTCAAGATAATATCCGCCTTTGTTGCCATAATGAGCAACGGTACTGCGTTTGACTGCGGGTTTGTTTTTTCCAATTTCAAAAACAACTTTGTGCTGTGTCCATTTATCCGGACTGTTTGCCCGGATCGTGCAAATCTGACTGCCGCCGACAAATTTTCCGACTTTTCCGGTTGCAGGGTGGATCCCGTAATCATACGTACCAAAATAGAATTTCCCGGTACCTTTATACCAGAAGGAAAGTTCGTATTTCCCGGGGGGAATACTGCATCCGCTTGCAACATGACCATTCATTTCTTCAAAAAAGATTGCATGTTTGCCGCCATGTACATTTTCTTTGTTTTCCCCGTTATCACCAACGGTAATGACACGCAATTTTCCTTTGCCGCCATTGAGCAGCCATCTTTTCGGCAGAACTGCGACCGGACCGGCACCGATATCCCAACCGCCTTTGATTTGATTGATCAAGTATTTATCTGTCCCTTTCGCAGTCTTGTCGATTTGTTCAAAATCACCGTTCGGAACCAGATTCTTTTCTGTTGCCATACAGGAGAGAGTGACTGCCGAGAGAAGAATTGCAATTGTTTTTTTCATCATTTGTGTTTCCTTGTTTTAATTATTTTACGTTAAAGGTTGTTTCAGAGAAAAGACCGCTTACTGCATCCGTGACTTTGACTTTCCAAGTGCCGGACGGTTCATTATAGGACGGAACAAAACGGACTTTTGCACGGGTTGTACGCTGCACATCCGCAACGTTTCCATCCGGAGTCATGACTGTGACGATCGCTGCATTGTCAAGACCGTTGATCTTGAATGGGATCGCCTGTCCCCGATTGACACTCTTGGAGATGTTATCCACTTTGATGACGGGTGTTTTTGCTTTCTGTTCCAGACAGGCAAACACTCTGCCGACTGCGGGTTCCAGTTCCACGGTAAAGTTCTGGATTTTTCCAAGATATTTTTTCTTCAGGATGTCATATACATGCATCGGTTTGATAAGCGAGATTTTCCGGGTG
Source organism: Lentisphaeria bacterium (assembly GCA_017503545.1). GTDB lineage: Bacteria > Verrucomicrobiota > Lentisphaeria > Victivallales > UBA1829 > RGIG8244. Next base: position 16,175 of record JAFVSW010000184.1, read on the forward strand.
AAAGAACCGCCGATCGTAGCATCTTTGCTGCCGCCGCCTTCTGCCCCGACGGCACTGGTCCGTTTTTCGCCTGCCTGAGAACGCTGAGCCAACATGCAGAGATAAACGGATTTTTTGTGTGCGAAAAGCGCGAAATCACGGGGAATATCATTGCTGTCATTCACTCTGGCAAAGGGAACGACGCCTGCTTTCTTCAAAAGACGGAGCATTCCCTGCTGGATCCCGCGCGCTTCATTTTTCTGGGCACGGGCATTCACGCCGGAAATGTAATCATCCAGGTATACCCCATATCCTTTGCCATAACGGTTGATATTCATTTTTTCAAATTTACCGAACACATCGGCAAGCTGACTCTTATCCAGCCATCTGCCATGCTGATTTGCCATGGCAGGATTGTAGTCTGCAATGACCATACCGCCGTTTTTGACAAATTGGCGTATCGCTTCCACTTCCTTTGCACTCATTGCCTGAGAATAAGGCAGGAAAATGACTTTTGTTCCAGCGGGAACACCATTTTCCAGTTCCGGCGGAGAGATGTAACGGTATCCCAACCCCAAACTGCCCAACAGTCCATGAATATCCGTATGGGAGATTTCCCAGGTGTTTTTATCCGGATACAAGGTGGCGGCATGCAAACTGTTGTTGGAGTAATGTACCAGGATCCCATCGTAATACTGTTGAGAATTCAACAGCAATTTTGCGAGTCCGCTTTCTTTGATGAGTCTAGCTTCATACGCCGATTTTGTGAACTGACGGAGCATCCGCAGGTCCGGTCCGCAAATACCGCTTGTACTGAATCCGCCAACCGATTCCGGCGATCCACTGAACCAGTAAAATGCTCCGCTCAATCCGGCGAACAAATAACGCCACGGCGGCTGCTGTACAAACTGGTCTGCCATTTCCCCTTCATAAGCCCCGAACCATGCACTGCGGACGACACCATTTTTTGCATTTTGCGGCATATATTGCATGATTGCTTTTCCATCACGGGGATTGTAATACGGCGCACAGAACTCAAAGTGCGGCATCATCTTGTAAAAATTGAATCCGGTAAAGGAGGAAAACGGATATACCATTCCTTCCAGTCCTACACGTCCATCCGGATCGACGGTACGGATTTTTGCTTTCAGATACCGGTGCCAATTAATGAACTGTTCTTCCACAAACATACGGAAATCCAGCCATTCGCAATATTTTCCGGCTTCCACTGCTTTGGTAAACGGCAATGCGGTAATGTCATCGAACGATTTATATTTGCTGCCGTAATTACGGTTCAGATTTTCGATTGTCCCGTGTTCCCGTTTCAGGAATGTACGGAAACGGCGCTGGCAATCTTTGCAGAAACAGTTTTCTGTGTTCACATTCATTGCGGCAGCATTTTCATCTCCCAGATTGTAAAAGAGAACACCGATATTTTTGGCTCCTTTGGCAATGTTGATCTCGGTCATATTGTCATCCAACGGTTTGCCATTCTTTTTGAAGACGGAGCCTGTCTTCTGATATTCTTCCCAGTATCCGTAACCGCATCTGTTCCGGTATTTGATCCAATGTTCTCCCACAATACGGGAGGTATAAACCGCATAACGCATTCCGGATTTCAGAACATTACGGGGGACGAATGAGCATTTTTCCCGCGGTGCAAACATAATGGCAGCGTCCATCATATTATCCACACCATAACGCCCCATTTCTTTCAGCCACAATTCCCCGACACGGCTGTTGGAGACGGCATAGGACCACATACCGAATGCAAAATCACTGACATCATCCGTTGTATCAAAAAAGAGGTCGGTTTTGTGTTCATCCAGCAGTTTGCCATTGACCGTTAATTTTGCGGTCAGTACGGCACTTATACTCTTTTGATGCGGGATCTTTGCGGTAAATCCGGCACGGCTTCCATTCACCGGAATGGACTCTCTGTAAATCACTTTGCCAAGCTGATTGACTGCAGAAAGTTCAAGTTTGCCTTTCACCGGAGCCAGTAATTCAATGTTGCCGGTTATGACTTCGTCCGGTTTGAATCCGTCTTTCGGTAATACGATCGCTTTGATTCCGGATGCTTTTTTCACTGTAATGGGAGTCATTGTAAAATCAATGACCTTGCCTTTTTTATCCAACAGTTTCACATCCAGCATTTTTGCGGATGCAGGAAGGTCTTTCAGGGAAACGGTGACTGTTTTGGCAACATTCATTTCTCCTTTGCGGATCTCCTGACCATATCGGGCTGCCACAACATAAGCGATTTTACTGCCTGCCGGGAGTTTATTCAGTTTCACAGTTCCGTTCGGAGAGATTGAAGCAAAGACTTTTCTCTCCGGTTCACGCATATACCACATACATTTTCCGAGGAATGCAAGGGTATAATCGTAATACAACGGATCATTGCAGTCATACGGAGTCAGACATTCACCCCGGTTGGTTGGGTAAGTTCCAAAGAACCGGTCTCTCGGATAAGAAATGATCATAATCTTTCCCTTGCCCCAATTGCCGACTTTGACTTTTGTTCCGGCAAGCGCGGGTATGGCATCTACGGGAAAATCAATTTTTACCGGGGTAAATGCAACATCGGGAATCGTTTGATCTGTGCCGTCTTTGTTGATCAAAATCATTCCCGCACCGTTTTTTACGTGATCCAGAATTTTGAACCGGATATCCGTCGGGACACAATCAAACGGCATTTTGCCTATCATGATCAAATCTGATTTCCGCATATCTGCAAGCAGTTTTTGCACTTCGATTTTGTAATCATCACTGTTCATCAAACTGGCGTATTGCGTGCGGGGCGGCTCTTTGCTTTTCTCGTTATGACCACGCGTAAACGGTGAAAATTTGTTGCCGGAAGCAACCGGCCACAAGTAATAATTGTATTCAAAACGCTGTTTGAGTTCCACAATTTCACGTGCCCCGATCCCGTGCGCAAAAATAATTGCAGTCTGTTTTTTACCGGACACAGGATTGGCAAATTTCCGGTGCGGTGAAACCAGAGAATCATCGATTCTGCGCCAGGGCGATTCCCCATCTTTTGACCATCCGCCGCAAAGGATTGCCGTTCCCGCAAGCAGCAGCGGTAAACATTTTTTCACATTCATCTTATAAACCTTTCATTTTTTCAATTATAAGTAATTCCTCACGGATATCGCGGATATCCGTTTCTGTACATTTCTCTTTCATTTTCCGGAGCTGGGATGCAAATTCCTTTATCACGCCTTTCCGTTCCAGTTCAGCGGTCAATAATGTCAATTCCTTCTGCAGCTTTTGTGTCCTTGCTTTCGCTGCTTCCTCCGGGGAGCCGAAGACAAGCATCCCGAACCGTTCCGGACGGTTGAACACGGACCCAACATGTGCCCAGGTGGCAAAATAATTTCCGGTTTTCGGATTCTTTACATTACGGCAGAAATTGAAGCCCCATACATCCCCGACTTTCGGCTTGACCATTCCGTAATCTTTATATGGCAGACGCAATTCCACATACCAGCCGTCATCACGGATCTTAAAGGATGAGGTCCAGGTCGTTTTGATCTTCTTCGGCCAACGTCTGTCCCAGCGGCTGTGATCGGCAAAAATCGCGATCTGCTGATAATTGGAACAAGTCCTGCCCGGGTCAAGAAAAATCTCAATGGATTCGCAAATGGGCCATTTCCCGTCTTGTCCACGGGGGAGAAGAAGCAAATCTTTTGCATTGGGGTCTTTCATGTCAACACGGATGGTCAATGCCTGATCATCAAATGTTACATTGAACTTTGTTGCAACGTTTGCCGGAATACGCGACGTATTATCCGTCGCATACATAATTTCGTCATACCATTTGCCCGGCATGACATGGGCTGTCTGTGCGGCAAGAATCACCGCACAGAACAATGCAGAAAGCATTACTGTTGTTTTCATTTCAGTCCAGTTCCTTCATTATTATGTGTTATTTATCTCTGTTGAACCACGTGAAATTCATACCATAAGGTGTTTTGTCACAGTTTTTTGCATATCCGATCAGAAATTCTGTACCTGTTAAGGTTTCCACATGACCATCCATAAAAAGATGGTTGTTTTCTTTTCCATGATGCGGAATGATTTGCTGCGGTGTTCCTATTCCCCAGATAAATCCCGCCCAGGGATGAATATTCCCGGAATTTTTATTCATCGCACCGCTTACAAAACGATCCGTTTCAAACCAGAGAATATTTTTGGAATGCTTTTTGAACGCAGAGGTCTTTCTTCCGCGCCATGCATTGTTAGCATCTCCGGATTCCGGACAATTTACTGCCGCGTTATAACAGTAGCTGATATTTTTTACTGACCGATACGGGTGAAAATCTTCACCGGAAACACGGGTGGTATCTGCAGGACAATCCAGATTTTTGGAATAAATATATTTCAGTCCGTCCCCCCCTTCTAACAGAAAAATGATTCCATCTGCCTCGGCGGGGCGTGGGGAACAGGGAAAATAATCATCGTAATCCGACTGATACCGTGCCATTCCAACCCCGATCTGCTTCAGGTTGTTGGAACAGGATGCTTTGTGTGATGTCCCCTTTGCTTTACTTAATGCCGGCATCAGAATCCCCGCAAGAATGGCAATGATGGCAATCACAACCAAAAGTTCGATCAACGTAAAACCCTGTTTGACAAGAGACTGCATTTTTTCGTTCCGATTACTGCTGCTTTGTGACATTGTGTGTTTCATTTCTACTCTCCTCTCTAATTAGTTTTATTCTATTTTTATTTCTTGCTGTAATAAATCAGAACACAATCCTGATAATCATTCAGTGTGACTGTGATCTGTTCTTTCTTCAATTCCACTTCCGCTTGAGATCCACCCAGCCATTCCGTACGGTATTCTGCCGCAGTCTCCAAGCCGGAAAGAGGTGCAATAAACGTTTTCTCCCGGGAACGACAGCGGAAAAAGGCGGCAATCCCGCTTCCCGTTTCCGGATCATGAAATTGCCATCCATCCCAATCACGCATGGATCGCGGGTCACAGACCGGATAAAAATCTTTCACCAGATAATGACGGTATTGTTTATAAAGTGCAATATACGCTTTCAACTGTTCTGCACCTTCCACCGAAAAATTCCCGCAATATTCACTCATGCCGCAAGGACCCGCAAACTTGGAAAATAATTCCGTCCATAAACGTTTACCGGGACCGAATGACATGGTTCCCTCTGCAGGGACCGTTTTCCCCGTATAAAAAACACTGTTCGCCATTCCCGGGACATACCGGTTCAGGTTCACTTGAAAACGGCGCACCGAATCAAATGGTAATGCCAAATCGCTCATCCATGCGGTATCCGACCGGCGCAACATTCCGAAATCCATACGATGTCCGCCACCGGCGCAGGATTCTATCTGCAGATGGGGATTTTCCTGTTTCATCCGTTCCATAAAGTCATATAATCCGGCACAATAACGGTTTTCCAGAAGTCCGAATTTTTCCACTTCTTCATTTTCATCCCAGAATGTACCGGGGGCATCATTGAAATCAAACCGGACCCAGTCTATCCGCCATTTCCGGATCAATTCTGTCAGCTTGCTTACCAGAAATTCCCGGGCTTCCGGCAAATCCATCCGGAACAGACGGTCTGCATAAACACAGGAGCCCTGCCGGATGTTGATTTTTCCTTTTGTATCCATATAATATTGTGGATATTTCTGATACCAGTCTGAATCATTCATCGCAAATTCCGGCTCAAACCACAAGCCGAATTTCATCCCCAGATTATGCACGTAATCCGAAAATGCACGCATCCCGGATGGGAATTTTGCGGGATCAGGTTCTTCCCAATTCCCGATTCCGTCACGGAAACTGCCCACATGCCAGCCGCCATCCACAACAAAATATTCACAGCCCGCTGCCGCATAGAAATCCGCTTCCTTACGCAGCAATTCTTCATTATATTTGTTGCCATGATAAAAGTAATGATTGTAAAAAACAGGCATCCTGACCGATTCGGCTTTTCTTACCCGCTTTTCAAAATAACGCCGGAACTGATTGGATCCTTCCGATGGTGTACCACGGTAAAAACAATAGAAACTCCCCGGAATCATCACTTCTTCCCCTTCATCTAAACGGAAGAAACCACAGCGTTGATGCCAGAACATATTCAGATCCATACCGGCTTCCCCCGAACCTTGAGAGGTCCCTGCAAAAAAGATCCAGCGTCCGGAATATTCCATCCCCGTGACACAGCCATAGGTTTCTTCTTCATCGGCAAGGATCGCAAATGGAATTTCCTGATCGGTTGAGAGTCCGGTCAATGAACTGACCAGGGAATAAACACGGTCGCTTCCCCGATACGCATACGCCTGTGGCGGATAATCCTGCATGGTTGAGGCTCCGCCATTCAAACTGTACATACGCAATAATTCGGGATTTTCCACCGGAATTGTAACGCCGGGCGAAAATGGACCACGCATTTTTTCTGTACTGCCACCAATTCCGCCGGTTAAAGTGCCGTGGAAAGACAACACTCCATATTCCGGATCCCAATCAATGATATATTTCCCCGTAACATTGATTGTCGGAAAATCTCCATGACAGGTCCACCGCACCACGCCGTCCGGAAGAATGTTTTCTTCCACGGAACGGATTTCCATTGCCGCAACTCCGCTCTGTGCGTAACAACGTAATTGCGGCATTTTCAACATTTTTGCAAATGTTCCGAACGATTCCAACTTTTTTGTGTTTTGATCCCAATATGTATGCCATTCTTTCATAAAACATATCTCCGGATTGAATATTCAATATTCGTTTTCTTTGTTTTACTATATGTTTTGATTTTTTGATTTGCAAGTATTTTTTATTCATTTTCAATAAAAAAAGTATCTTTTTTTCATTTTTTTTAAGTGAATATTGAATTGATTCAATTGAACATAAAAAATCGACATTTTTTTCAGCATTTTCTCTCCCCTCAATAAAAAACAAATTGATTTTTACCCTTGAAATCATACAAAAATTGATTATATTATAATGAATCAATATTCAATATGGGAGAAATGCCATGACCATTGAAGAGCTTGCGGAACAACTGAAAGAAGATATACTCCTACATTATAATGTCGGCGATAAATTACCGTCGGAACGGGCTTTGGCGTTGCAATTTTCTTCCACGCAAAGTAAGATTCACCGGGCATTGGCTCTGCTCATTGAACAGAAAATTCTGTATACCCGGGTAGGCAATGGTACATTCTTTGCACAAAAACCGAAAAATTTAACAGAATTCACCGTAAAGAATACATTTTATTCTGCAGAAAAAGATTTTTATGTTCCGTATCATGCTCAGTTGCGGATCCGGATCTTTCTGCTGAATAATTATGCAGAAAAGATCATCTGGGAAAAGATTTTTCATCTATTCATGGAAAAGTATCCGTATATCCGCATCATTCCCGAATTTACAAAGCCCGATGCCCCTGCGGATGTAGTCATTGAAGGCTTACATTCCATGTATTCGAATTTGGATCATTATGAGGAATTTTCGGAAAACGACTTGAAAGCCATCGGTTTTTCTTACGACAATATTGCTGATCATTTTCAAACGTTATTGCATATAAACGGAAAAATCACCATGCTGCCCATTTTCCGGATCAAATCCACTCTTTTTGCCAATCCCGCTTTACTGGATCAATATAAAATCGATCCGGCGTTATTGGAAGGATCACAGAATTTGTTCAAGAATGCGGCAGAAATCGAAAAAGAAAAAAATATTGCTGTCTTCTGGTTCCATAACTACCATTGGCATGGGTGCAATTACGGTCTCCGGATACAGGAAAAAGACGGCGTTTGCACGTTGGATGAATCGTTGCTCAAACAACTTTTTTCTGATATCAGTTGCTTTCTCACACCACAGAATTTCAATATGAATAACCGGACGAATTTATTTGCCCGGGGAAAAATGGTTGCGCTCCACTCTTATTATCCGCAAATCGTCCACGCTGCAAGTATGCCTGTAATCGAACTGAATCCATGCAAGAAAAATGGTTTCAATCCGGAATCCATGTTATGCGCCGCCGTCAGCAAAGATACAAAATATGCTTTTGAAGCGAAACTGTTTGCCGCATTTTTAAGTACGGAAACGGTCCAGCAGATCCTGGCAGAAGCATTTCCCAGTTGGACACCCATCAATAAAAAAGTTTTGAATTCCACCGGTAATATAATTGATCAGACGCTTGATTTGCGATCCTATTACTCTTTGTTTTCCAGAAAAATATTTTACCAGCTCGGCCCGATGATTAACGTCTTGCTTGCAAGATATTGCTTGAAACTTCAGTCTTTGGATGAAGTCATGGAAACGCTTCGGGCGAATTGCCGTTGATTTATTTGATTCCGAGGCTGTTATCACCCCATTCAGAAGCGTTTTTGATGTGTAAAACGATGCTTCCATTGCGCTAATTCAGTATCGTTTTACACCTTTTCAAGTTGCCGCCATTTTTCTTTTTACGCCAGTCCAAGCGACTGGATTTTTTATTTTCTCTCCCGGAAATTCCCCTCAGAAACCGCCCTGCTCCGTGACCGTGAAGCTATCGTTCACACAAAATCTGTATAAAATTACTCACCAGCTCAGTTGCCATAGGTGTAAATTCGGAAGGATATCGTGAAATACTTGGTGTTGCGGAAGGCAGCCGGGAAGACAAAAAATCCTGGAGTAACTTTTTCCGCTACTTGAAAGAGCTTGGTTTGAATGGCGTTAAACTGGTAATTTCTGATAAAGCCTCCGGTTTGGTTGAAGTGCTTGGAGATTTTTTTTCCGGAGGCTAAATGGCAGCATTGTGTCGTACATTGGTACAGGAATGCGTTTGTTAAATGCCCATATAAACATGCAAAAAGTGTTGCTGCTATGTTGAAAGCGATCCACGCTCAGGAAGACAAAGAAGCTGCTCGGGAAAAAGCAAAATCTGTTATGGAAAAATTACTGGCGAAGAAGTTGGATGGGATTACAAAATTTATAGAAGAAAGCCTTGAAGAGACATTATCTTATATGGATTTTTCGTCAGAATATTGGCGTAAGATTCGTACAAATAACGGGTTAGAGCGTATTATAAAAAAAATCAGGAGACGAACCCGTGTTGTTGGAAATTTCCCGGATGGATATTCCGCTATGATGCTCGTTGGAGCCAGATTACGACATATTTCTACGACAAAATGGGGAACTCGTCAATATCTCGCTTGTAAATATAAAGAAGTGGGTGTATTGTAATGAAGAAGATGGGCTGCGCCTGATGCACAGTTTTATAATCAATCATAAATATGCGCAAAATACCGGACACTACCCTTGCCGATTTTTTGTGAAAACATTATGAGCAGTTTGAATGACAAAGTCTATGAATTTGTGAAGAGTATTCCGCGGGGAAAGGTTGCCACATATGGGCAAATTGCTTTGCATCTGGGGAATAGGAACTTTGCCCGGACGGTGGGGAATATTCTTCATGGTAATCCTGATCCGGAGCATATTCCTTGTCATCGTGTGGTCAATGCTCAAGGACAGCTTTCACGATCATACGCGTTTGGCGGTATTGATGCTCAACGACGCTTGCTGGAGTCCGAAGGAGTCGTGTTCAAGAATGATCAAGTTGTCGATTTAAGCGTATCTCAAATGGTATGGCTTGCCC
>JAFVSW010000185.1 GCA_017503545.1 Lentisphaeria bacterium
GTATTCCAGGCAAGGTGGTTTACTCCGGCGGAAACGGATGCATCCAACGGGATACGGCGGAAAGGATCACCCGGTTTATACCAGGGAAGGCCGGAAAGTCGGAATTCAGGTTGATCGACCGTATACCAATCCATTCCGTCATGATTGGAAATCTTTGCCGCCATGGCTTTATCGATTTTTTCGATAATCTTGCTGTCTTCTGTCATAGTACGAAATCCTTAAATTAAGTTGTTGTTATAACTTCAAATAAAAAAACTTGCAATGTGGTTACAAACAATTTTTTTTGATCGATTTTCACTTTCTTTTATCCGCAATACAGAACGGAAAACCGCTGTTTCCCCCGGTGCAAGCAGAGGGAGTGCCGCCGGAGAATAATTGTGACAATTGACCGGAATATTCATCGGTTCTGTGCAAATATAAGATGGATCATTCACCGGCCGCCACAGCAGCCACCAGGTGAATTTTTTATCCGGTTGATATTCCACAATCAAACCGTTGCCGTAATCCAGCAATGCCAAAGGTTTATTCTCTGTACGGAAAAGACCGTATTCCGTCACCGCTTTCGGGGCAAACCAACTGTTCGGGGCGAATCCATGACACCATTCTTCCTCTGAGCCATCGGGCAGAAAACGGTTTTCTGCAATGGTCAGGAGTCGTTTTCCTGTTCCCGTAACAAATGCTTTTTCCGGCGCGACGAATGCAGAATGATACCCCAGCGCACAGGGCATAGTCAACTTGCCGGTATTCCGGATGGAGAGTGTTTGGATCATTTCCTTTTCCAGAAACGTGTAAGTAACAGAAAATGTGCAGTCAAACGGATATCCGCTGTAACAGGGATCATCCGGGGTATATGACCAATCCATCGTGATACTGTTTTCTGTGATGTTTCCAAGTTCCCAGCACCGTTCCATTGGGATACCGTGGATATGATTATTCCGTGCCGTTTCGTTGATGGGGAGGGAATATTCCACTCCATTGAGTTTGAATTTACCATCTTCGATCCGGTTCGGCGGAAAAAGAATGGGGAATCCGTAACAGGCGCGCGGAGAGACCCATTCTTCCACGGTATCAAAGGAGCGTGTGATTTTGTGATTTTTCCAGTAAAGGGACGCGAGATTGCCGCCACATTCCGGGGCGGCAGTCAGTTTCCAATCACCAAAAATGAAAGATTTCATTTTACTTCCAGCTTTGCGCGTCGTTCCTGAATGTGTTTCCGCACACTGGCAAAGGAACAGCGGGAGGAACGGCGGGGATATTTGACTTTACCATGTTCCAGGAAATAAGCGGCAGTCACTTTATTGAGTCCGACTGAACTGGTGATAAATTGTCCGTTGGACCCCAGATTGTTCCAGATGGTATAATCTGGTTCGCTCAAATTATCGATCCATTCCTGCGGCATAAGTGCGAGGAATTTTTGATTGGAATTGAGCCAGGTTCCGGTTGCAAGAGTATCGCATCCGAGTTTTTCGGATTCGTTCAAAATACGTTCCAGTTCGCCGAGGAAATAGGCTTCATCGGCAAGGAATGATTTCGGTGCGATCCCGTTGAACATGTGGAAAATACAGACATTTGTCGGTTTACCATCGACTTTCTGTTGATTGAAACGCAAGCTATGTCCCAGACCATATTCCGGATGTTTTTCCGGGATACCGGGATAAATTTTTGTGATGTATTCTTCCATTACAGGCCAAAGAGCATTCATTTTATTCCGGAGATCGGCATCATCGGCAGCACTTGCCGCTGCTTCCAGAAATTGAGCCATCACAGGCGGATTTTCAAAAAGGTCCATTTTTGTTGTGCGTAAGAGCCAGCGGAAAATGGATTCTCTGTTGATGGCGGTATCGTAAGAAAGTTCGGGTTCATCTTTATGTCTGCGGATGGCAAACTCAATGACAAAGTTATAAAAATCCCGTGTATCGTTCAAATATTCCTGTAATGGTTTCATGGTGTATCCTTTGTTATGTTTTGTTTGATTCAACAAAATAATATACTTGCAATCTTGTTGAAATCAAGGAGTGAACCGGAAAAAGTCGTAAAAAATGAGAAAAAAAGTTCTTGTTTTCTGCCGATGCAATGCTATATTACAATAAGTGAGAATCATGATTGGAAAGAGGTATGTAAAATGGATGTTCTTATTATTGTATTGGTGGCTGTCAACCTGATATTGACCGGTATTTTGATGTTTCGCAATTTTGCAAAGCCGTCAGCGGAAAGTCCGGCGAATAATAACAATGCCGATGAATTTGCAAAAAACCGGGAAGAATTGAATAAAAACTTTTCCACAGCCCGTGTGGAGACGATGCAATATTTTGCATCCCAGCAGGATCAAATCAAAAGTGCATTCAGCGATTTTGTTAAAATTTTGAATAATTTACAGTTGTATCTCCAACAGGTGAACGAAAAGACTTCCAAAGAACTGACGGAAACGTTACAGGCTTACGGCGATAGAAATAGTTTGAAAATCAATCAGTTGATCCAAATGTTGGATGAAAAAATTCAACAGTTCAAAGAATCGACATTGGAAGAAAACCGCAAATCCCGTCAGGAACAATTGGATTTTCAGAATAAATTCCAGGTCGGCGTGAATGAACAACTTACACAGAATCGTGATGTGGTGGATCAACGCTTGAAAGAAATCCAGAAAGTCAATACGGAAAAATTGAGCGAATTTCAGCAATATCTCCAACAGACGGATGAAAAGAATTCGAAGCAGTTGACGGAAACGTTACAGGCTTACGGCGATAAAAACACGGTAAAAATCAATCAATTGATTCAGATGTTGGATGAAAAGATTCAGCAGTTCAAAGATTCGACATTGGAAGAAAACCGGAAATCCCGTCAGGAACAGTTGGATTTTCAAAATAAATTTCAATCCGGTGTCAATGAACAACTTACCAAAAATCGGGATGCTGTTGATCTGCGTTTGAAAGAAATCCAGAAAGTCAATACGGAAAAATTGGATGAAATGAAAAAGACTGTGGATGATAAGTTGCAGGAATCCATGGAGAAACATTTCAATGAATCGTTCAAGTTGATCAGTGAACGTTTGGAACAGGTCCACAAAGGACTCGGCGAAATGCAGAATCTGGCAGTCGGGGTAGGGGATCTGCGGAAAGTATTGACCAATGTGAAAGTCCGCGGCAATATTGGAGAAATTCAGCTTGGTGCGTTGTTGGAACAATATCTTTCTCCGGATCAATACGAGAAAAATAAGTCTATCGTACCCAACAGTACGGAACTGGTGGAATTTGCCATCCGGCTGCCCGGTCACAAGGGGGAAGAACCGGTATTTCTGCCGGTGGACAGCAAGTTCCCGGTGGAAGATTATCTGCGCCTGACGGAATGTTATGAGCAATACGCCAGCATGTCACCGGAAGTGAAAGCCGCGCAAAGGAGTTTTGCACAAACCGTGCGGAAATGTGCATCCGATATCAAGGAAAAATATATTTACCCGCCGATTTCCACGGCATTTGCTTTGATGTTTGTTCCCAGTGAAGGGATTTATGCGGAAATTCTCCGTCAGCCGGGATTGTTTGAAAGTCTTCAGAATGACTATCAGATTTCCGTTGTCGGCCCCTCCAACCTTGTGGCATTTCTCAATTCGCTGCAAATGGGCTTCAAGACGTTGGCGATCGAAAAACATTCCAACGATGTCTGGCAGATCCTGGGTGCAGTCAAAACAGAATTCAGCAAATTCGGTGCGGCGATGGATGCCACCCGGAAAAGTCTGGAATCGGTTGTCAAACATGTGGACAAGATCGGTGTCCGTTCCCGTGCCGTGGAACGCAAATTGCGTTCTGTGCATGAACTTTCCGATGAAGATACTGTAAAATATTTCCCGCCGGAAGATTCAAATCTTGAAGAAACGGTGGAAAATGAAGAATTAATATAATGTTTACAAAGGAATCAAATCATGAGACTTCCAGCAAATGAATCTATTCCTCTCTGGTCCGGAAAAGTACCTTATGCCCTTGGTGATGCACCGGAAGATATCCCTACTATAACCGTATATTATCCCCGGGATTGGCGCAACACCGGCAAAGCGGTCGTCATTCTCCCCGGCGGCGGTTACAGTCATCACGCAGATCACGAAGGTTCGATGTATGCAAAATGGCTTGCGTCTCATGGGTATACAGCTATTGTTTGCTATTACCGTGTCTCCAGCGATGCCCACCCGTACCGGCATCCGGTGATGATTTCCGATGCTGCCCGTGCGATCCGTCTGGTGCGTGCCAATGCCGCAGATATGGGGATCCAGCCGGATAAAATCGGTTTGATGGGATCTTCGGCGGGCGGACACCTTGCCGCATCCACGGCGACTTTCCACGAACTGGGATATCGGGAGGAAGGGGAAAGTCAGGAAAAAGATTTCGGGCGTCCCGATTTCACTATTTTGTGTTATCCGGTAATTTCCATGGGATCGCTGGGACATAAGGGATCCACTGAGCATCTTCTCGGAGAAAATCCGGATCCGGCACTGGTGGAAATGTTATCCATGGAAAAAACTGCGGATGCTCATACGCCCCATGCTTTTATCTGGCATACCTGGGCAGATGCCGGTGTGCCGGTTCAGAATTCCCTGCTGTATGCTGCCCGTTTGAAAGAAATGGGTGTTCCCTGTGATCTTCATGTATATGAACGGGAAGGACATGGTATGGGGCTTGGCGATTATATGTTTGACACGGAATCGCATCATCACCCGTGGACAGAGGAATGTTTGCGCTGGTTGAGTTTTGTCTGATTTTACAAATGGTGAGAATTTTCTGATGCGTTTGTTTTCTGAATTTTATTTTGCCAACCGGGAAAATCTTGACGGTGCATTGCTGGATGTCGATGGCACGTTATCCGCTAACGGTGCGCCGTTGCCCGGTGCTGCTGAACTGTTGGTTCAATTTGAAAAAGATCGTTTTCCCTATTTGCTCTTGACAAACGATACCTGCCATTCCCATGAGGAAAAGCGGCGTATTCTTGCCAATGGGGGAATCCATGTACCCATGAGTCGAATATTTTCCGCCGGCGATGTATTACGTTACTGGGCAGGCAAAAATTATCATGGCGAATTGTTTTTTCAATGCGGCGTGCTGGGGAACCCGGGATATGGTGAAGCTGCGGGAATCCAATTGACCACAGATGTCAAACGTATTCCGGAATGTAAAGGGGTGCTGATGGGCGAAGGAATTTATGCCTGGCAGGAAAATCTGGAAGGGATTTTCAATCTCTTTATGGCGCATCCGGAATATCCCTTTGTTGTTTGCAATCCGGACAGTTATTGGCCGTCCGTCAGTGGAACGGGGATGGGTGTTGGCGCCGGGGGACAGGCCCGTTTTATTTGCGGTTTGCTGAAGGAAATGGGAATTTCTGTCGAACCGGTATATCTTGGTAAACCGTATGCCCCTGTTTATCAACAGGCATTCCAGGTATTTGCGGAACAATATCCGGAACGTCCTGCTGTGCGTGCGGAACGGGTGATCATGCTTGGCGATTCTTTGGCGTCCGATATTCGCGGCGGCAATGTAAACGGTTTGCTTTCCTGTCTGGTTTTGACGGGGATCACATCCCGCAAGTTGGCGGAAGATGCAGAAGAAATACGCCGTCCGAAAGAGATTTTTGACCGGATTTGAGAGTGTCTTATGTTGATTTTGACGGAAAATGCCCGTGTTGAATTCATGGTGAAAAATTCCCGTTTTCTTGCGGAAGCGGTGTATGTGGAAACGCCGGAAGCCGCACGGGATTTTCAACGTCAACAGAAATTACGGTATCCAGATGCCAATCATGTTGTGTTTGCATTTATCACCGGTCCGCAGGGGAATGTGATGGGGTGTTCTGATGACGGAGAGCCATCCGGAACATCGGGGCGTCCCATGCTTGCCGTTCTCAAAGGAAGCGGCTTGACCAATGTGATCGTGACGGGTACCCGTTGGTTCGGCGGGACAAAATTAGGAACCGGAGGGCTTGTCCGTGCATATTCTGATTGTGTCCGGCTGGTTTTGGAGGGGGCGCAAACACAAGAGTTGATTGCCATGCGCACTTTACAGCTGCATTGTTCTTATGCCGATTATGAAAAAGTCAAACACCGGCTTGGACAGTTGAATTTCCGGATTACTTCAGAAGAATTTACAGATCAAACCCTGATCTGCGGGGAAATCCCGGAGCAGGAGGGGGAAGCCCTCATCGCTGACATCCGGGAGCTTACGGCAGACCGCTGCCGCATTGAATAAACTCAAATCATTTCAGCAATTTAACAACGAGCGACCGTTTGAATTCGGGGAGAATGGCCCAGCCGTGGTCGATTTTTGCCGTCGCATGTGTATCTTCCCAGGGGAAATAACAGATACATTCCTTTGCATCTTCGGAGTTTACGATCTCGCCCGTCACAGACTGCGGCGGCTGACAGCGGTCCAATTCTTTTTCATAGGTATTTTCTTTATCCCGACACCACAACAGGATCATTGATTTTCCGCGCAAACCGTAAATCCGGAGTCTGCGTGATGCCGTATGGAACGGTTTGAAATCTTCCTTGACGGGGTCGACACCTTCCAATGCGTTGGCGAAACGTTTGAAATGCCAGTAAAGATCATGCCGTTCGATGTACATATAGTCCCAATGCCAGAACTGGCCGCATCCTGCACTGCCGGCGAAGAACGGGGCGAAAAGTGCATCATGGAGTAAAGTCCCGCGGCTATCCAGGGCATAATAGTGGGAAGCGGAACTGTGATTTGCTTCTGTCGCCCCGACTTCAGCGAGGATCGCAGGGACATTCTGACGGCGGTCGCGGAGTTCCCGGATGGCGTCGGCGGAGGAAATATCCAAAGGCCCGTGACAAATATCCAGATGTCCTGCCGGATCCAGATAGCGATGAGCCTGCATGAATGCATTGTCTTTGACGGATGCGAGGTAATCATACCAGAGATAGCCCATGGGGCCGGAGAAACTGCCCAGATTTTGAAGGATCATCTGTTTGGGGAAGATCTTCTTGAGTTCAGCGATCATGAAATCGCTCCATTCCCGTATGATGTCGATCCCGCCGATGCAGTTGATCTCGTTCCACAATTCCCATGCGATGACGGCGGGCGAATCGCCGAATCCGGCTTCTGCCATTTTGCGCGCTTTCAGCAGATAATATTCCCGACATTCCGGTGATTTGAGGTATTCTCTGATATTGGAAGCGATACCGGCATAAATGGGTTTATTGAAATTGGCAGCTCCGGGGAATAATTCGGCATCGCGGCCGGCCTCTTCAACACGGCGGAAATGTTCAAAGGTAAATTTGAGTTTGATATTGAGTTTTTCCGCCAGCTCGATGATGAAACGGATGTGAGAAAGATTTTTCTCACTGAATTCCCCAAGTTTATCCGGCATGATGTCGAAAAACGGAACACCCAGCCAGATGCGGACAAAGTTTCCGCCGTTGGCTGCAAAATTGGTAAACCAGCGGCGATAAGTCTCCAGCACTGTTTCTTCCGGAACGTTTTCCGAGTTGCGATAGAAACAGAGATTCAGGCCGATGGGCAGATAAGTCGAACCGTCACGATTTGCGAAGTAATGACCGTTTTCTCTGCTGATATCTACAAATTTATCTATTGACATGAGTGTTATTTCCTTTTGTTAATTTTCACCTAAATCCGTGAAGACTTTTGCTTGAAGTCTTCACATGCTTGTTTTTTTTGTAATTTTTTGTAATTTAAGACTCGATTTTTGATAATAAAAAGTCTTGCAGTAAGATTTTTTCCTTATTTATTGTCTTTCCGCATTATTTTTTCGATTCTTTTATCAAAAACCCCGAAATTTGAGCATAGTTATCCTGTAAATTTACCTCCTAATTTTGTATTTTATTTTGTAATCGTGAGTAATATCTAACATCTGGCATAAACATCTTTTATACAGTTAAACCAAGGACAATCACATCCAAATTTAATACAAATGGACTTGGCATGTGAAACAATTTTGCATCCTACATAGATCATGCCCTGCAAAACGGAACGTAATCTCCGCCTTGTAACTGTAAGTTTAACAGGCCAGGAAACATTGGATGCCGCCGCCGGACGGGCTACCAATTTACCGCTGATTTCCACCTTCGGCGCGACTACGTTTCTGACTGCCGTTTTTGCTTTTGCCACAGCGGGTGCTTTCGCTTTCGGAGCAGCAGAAACAACGGGATTTACGGATGCATCACCAATACGAATAACCTGCAATTTGCGGAATGTAACAGGATCATTTGCACCCGGCACATTTGCCTGTAATGTCATACCCGCACGATCCTGAGCAACTGGAACGTCAAATGTCAAAACAAAATTACTCCAATTCTGCGCGGAACCGGCAAATTTGGTTGAAATAAAGGCATTCGGCGGCTTTACACCCCCCTGAGGACGGTTTACGACAAGATAAATCGACTCCACTTTACCTTTGATATTGCCGCGAAGTTGATACTTTCCTGCCGGCA
>JAFVSW010000028.1 GCA_017503545.1 Lentisphaeria bacterium
ATTCCCTGCATTCAGTAAAATTTCACTGCCCGGTTTGCATTGGACTTTATGCAGCCACCAGAGTTGTGGCGTATCTTTCCCCGGCAGAGAAAAAGAGACTGCTTTGTCATAAATACGATCACCTGCAGCAGGACGCAAATCAAAAGGTTTCGGAATGACAGGAAGGAGTTTTTCCAATACCGTCCCGTCATAACCGCCGCAACCATAAGCAAACGGACCGCCGCAAACAACAAGATTACCGCCGTTTCTGACATAAGACTCCAGACGGCTGATCATCGGACGGACACTTTCATAATTTACATTGCCCAGCAAAATAAAACTGTATTCACCAATCGTTGTTGCAGGCGGAATATCGGGGATTCCTTGCGGCCTTGCAGAAATGGTATTCAATTTCCAATTTTTGAAAATCTTGTCAAAACGGAAAAAGTTGGCATAAAAACCAAACAGAAGCAATGCTTTTTTCTGTTGTTTGATCTGTATTTGATTTCCGGCTGCTGTGTCGGCCTTCTTCGGCGGAATATTACGTTTATGCGTAAAAACCGGAGGTACCATCGGTAAGGGCTGTGTCCGGAATCCGTTCTCACGATATTGTTCAAACGGGATCCCGTTCAAAATACAGAAGTTTACGGTTTGTGTTGCCGGCTTTGCCGCTTGAAGCGGAATGGAAGCCGTTTGCATTTTTCTGCCGGTAATTTGAATCGCTGTTCTGCCTAATTCTTTACCGGTCACTTCCTTGACTACTACATTTCCTTTTATTGTACCATCCCGAGACGGCAGAATTTCCAATTGTAAATTCCGGTCAGATCCAAAACCTGCACTGAACTGTTCCGTCACTGTTGCAATACTGTTAAGATGTTTTAACGGTAAAACTGTGATTACGGTGGAAAAGGTTTTACCGGGAGGAAGCATCCCTCCGTCAAGCATCATCCCGCGAATACGCATATTATTGGAGAGATAGGCTGCGACCAATACATTGTAATCCGCAAGAAATGCAACACCGGTTCTGTTTTTATTCAGAACGGCATACCATGGTTCAACAAGATTATAATGCCATTCCCCCGGTTTTGTGTAGTAATTCCACAATGCGTTCTGATAATCCAGATCCAATACATTGTTTTCTGTAGGAATATAATTTACATCGATTCCATGTTGCCCGATCCGGAAATTGCTCCGGAAACCGAATGAAACATAGCGAAGATGCTTTGTCGTGTTTTTCAGTGTAAAACGGAGCGTGATCCGATCCTGTTCCGCTTTAATCTGCCGGATGAGTGTTACTCCATCCAGATCAAGACCTGCTGCAGTTTTGGTCAATACTGTTTCCTGTTCCAGTGCGGAAATATTTTTCCATTGCAGCTTCGGAGCCCCCTTTTCCATTTGCATATTGGAAAACACCGGATCTGCCAATGCCGGAATGGCACGCCCCGGCAATGTTATGGGGAAACTTTTTGCATAAGGAAGATTGGCTGCAAAAAGATTTACCCCAATCAGCAACAGAGCAGATAATGCGGAAAAACGCTTCATCGCTTATTCTCCTTCGAATTTGACTTTCATATTCGGCTGCATGGGGTTGGGGATCCCGACCGGTTCGCCATCCAGTTCAAATTTGATCATCAACGGCAGATCGTCCGGCTTTTCGATTGGCATATCAAACA
>JAFVSW010000186.1 GCA_017503545.1 Lentisphaeria bacterium
GGCAAACACGTATTCACGGAAAAACCCCTTGCCACCTCCATTGAAGATTGTCAGGAAATCTTTGATGCGCATCAGAAATTGCCGCATCTGCATTTTGCAACCGGTTTCGTACTCCGTTATGCCCCCATGTATCAGAAGATCAAAGAATTTCTGACATCCGGCAAATTCGGTAAATTGCTCAGTATCGAAGCCAATGAAAATATCTCGCCCGGACATGGCGGTTATATCATGCGGAACTGGAGACGTAAAACGGAATGGGCTGGACCTCATGTTCTGGAAAAATGCTGTCATGACCTTGACCTGATCAACTGGTTCTGCGAATCCCTGCCTTCCAAAGTTTGTTTCTTCGGTACAAAAAATGTATTCAAACCGGAAAACCGTTTCATGGAAGAAAAATTCGGCAAAGAAACATTCAATCATTGGGGCGGACATGATCAGATCGAAACAGCGTTCAATGATGATAACGACTTGATGGATACCACTACGGGCTGTGCCATTTTCCGTAACGGTGTTCAGGTTTCTTTCTGTGCCAATATGTGCAATACAATGCCGGAACGCCGCATGAGATTCAACTGCTCCGAAGGTACCATCATTCTGGAACTGTACAGCCGTACCATCAAATATAAATACATGAACGACTGCAATATTTATACCACAGAGTTCAACGCCGACGGTCACGGCGGCGGCGATGGTCACATCATGAAAGAATTGTGGGCGACCATGACGGAAGGAGTACCGCCGAAATGCAGCGGTAACGAAGGTTTGGAAAGTGCTGTATTCGCGTTAGGTTTCGACCAGGCAGCAAGAGAAGGCAAAATCATTGACCTTGAGCCGGTCTGGCAGAAATTGAATCGCTGAAGCAACAAAAGAAACAATCAGGTGAGTCTATGAAACTCTTTCAAAAATTACTTTGGCTTTTGCCTTGTGTCTGTTGTTCCTCTGCCATTCAGGGGAAAGATTATTATACCACATTCGCAAAAGGCAAATGGGATGAATCCTTGTGGTTTGCGGCAAAAAGTCACCGTTTCAATTATATGGGGACGATGGTACAGTTTGATGATCATATCATGAATAAAGTGCCGGATCTTCCCGACGATGTGATTTTCAAAAAATATGCGAGCAGTGTATATTCCTGTATTATGATGTATCAGAAATATCAGATGCCCAGCGATATTTCCTGCACCATGAGTTTTGATCACCGCATGGCTCCCCTGATCGTTCTTGCCAAAAATATGGGAAAAAGTAAAAAAGGGGAACCCGAACATAGAGAACATTATGAAGTGATTATCTATGATGAAGGGATCAATGTCTGGCATCATTACTACAAAGACGGCAAACCGATTTATCGCAGAGCTGCCTTCCTGAACACAAAATTTCTCCCGCACAAAAAATACAATCTCCAGGTCCGCGTCAGAAAAGACCATAAGGGAAAATATATGGAAGTGGAATGTGACGGACAGAAATTCGGTTTTATGGATAAATCTCTGCCGGAAACATTTTATGTCGGGATCATCGGCTGCGAAGGCCGCAACCGTTTTTATGATTTCGGGATCCGCACTCCGGAAGTCAAAAAGAAATAATATGAGGTAACAAAAATGAGCGCAATTGACAATACAATGAAAACGCTTCCAAAAGTTTGGAATCAGCAGTTCCCGGAATCCGTTCTCCAGCCGATCCAGTTTGAAGCCGCCAAACGATTCCGGAAATTTCAACTTCCCACCACGTTGGAAGAATGGGAAAAAGTCCGCCCGGAACTTTACCGGAAAGTCGCGGAAGCCATGCGTTTGAAAGTGGATCACTCTCTCCCTCTGGAATATGAAGAACACGGAACCATTCAATTGGATGATGGCATTACGCTTAAGAAAGTTTGTTACTGCGCTGTCCCGGGACGCTATGTTACCGCCAGCCTTTACATCCCGGATGGCGAAGGTCCGTTCCCTGCCATCCTCCATCCCCATGGTCACAGACAGCAGGGAAAAATTGCTCCGAATGTGCAGACCCGTGCGCAAGTTTTTGCAAAATCCGGATATGTCGTGCTTGTGGTGGATGCTTTTGGTGCCGGTGAACGTACTTCAACACATCCCATCCCGGAATATCATGGTATGTACCGCGGTGCTTCTTTAATGAATATCGGCGAAACTCTGATGGGGATCCAGGTGGCAGATAATATGCGTGGTATCGACGTCCTGCAGAGTCTCCCCTTTGTTGATAAAGAAAAAATCGGTGTAACCGGTTGTTCCGGTGGCGGAAATCAGACCATGTATCTTGCAGCCATGGATGACCGTGTGAAAGCAGCCATTCCGGTGTGCAGTCCCGGTACCTACGAGTCTTATCTCTATACCTCCAACTGTTACTGTGAAGTCATGCCCGGCGGTTTGAATTTTACAGAAGAAGCCGGGATTCTGGCATTGACTGCCCCCCGGGCACTGAAACTCTGTTCCAATATTAATGATGGACTTTGTTTCAGTATTCAGGAAATGTTGCGCGCCGCTTATGAAGCCCGTAAAGTCTATGATGCTTACGGTGTGGGAAATAAATTCCAACATGAAGGTTTCCCCGGTAATCACGGCTATTGGCAGAAAAACATGGAAGCTGCTGTGGGATTCTTTGATTTACATCTGAAAGGTATCGGCAACGGTGCCGCTCATCCCGTCCCGGATGGAGCATCTCTCCCCGAATCGGATGTGTTGGTTTGGGAAGCAGGAAAAGCCCCCGCAAAACTGAAAGGTTTGAAGGCTTGGAGCAATGAACAGGCGGTTGCGCTTGCGGAAAAAAGAAAACAAAATTCCTATGCCGCTGAAGTCAAACAGAATTTGAAAAAAATTCTGATCGATGCAAAAGAAATCCAGATCAAAAGTGTGGATAAACTGCCCGATGCAGACGGCTGGATGCTCTATTCCATCGATGCCGGTGATGTCATGATCCCCGTACTTTTCCGGAAAGGTCAGACTGACCGCTGCCGGATCCTTGCATCCGATCTGGATAAAGCCAATCTGTTCAAGAGTGATATTTATCAGGCGGCAAAGGATTGCACCGATTCCGTATTGATCTTCGATCCTTATGGATCCGGCGAAATGTATGGCTTTAAGTTCTCTCTCACCGGTGATGTGGAATATCACAACTTGGCAAGATATTGCGTCTGGTACGGACATTCCATGTTAGGTATCTGGGCTCAGGAATACAATTTGCTGGCTCAGTGGGCAAAGGAAACATTCGGTGTCAGCAAATTCTCTTATGAAGGTGTGCGTGATGCCGGGGCAGCTGCGCTTTTTGCAACCGTTCTTTCCGGCAATGCAGATAAAGTTACCGCGGAAAAAACGGTATTCAGCATGAATCTTGTGGAATCCGTATTCCGTGCCGAGGCAGCAACATTGGCTTTGACCGTGCAGGATATTCTCCTTCATGCCGATATTGCAAACGCAATCGGACTTTCCAATGCAGATGTCAAATTCATCAAACCGATGCATGGCGATAACACTGCCCTTACCGTCGATGAACAGGCGGCATTCCAGGAGGAATGTAACAAAGAAACCGCACGGTTCAGCATGAAAACGCAGTTGACCATCGAAGGATAATAAAATTCGTGAGCCTGATCAAATAACGCACGAGATCTTAAAATATGAGGTAACAAAATGAGCGCAATTGATAACACATTAAAAACTTTTCCCAAAGTTTGGAATCAGCAGTTCCCGGAATCCGTTCTCCAGCCGATCCAGTTCGAAGCGGCGAAAAGATACCGGAAATATCAGCTCCCCACTACGTTGGATGAATGGGAAAAAGTCCGCCCGGAACTTTACCGGAAAGCTGCGGAAGCCATGCGTTTGAAAGTGGATCACTCTCTCCCTCTGGAATATGAAGAACATGGAACCATTCAATTGGATGGCGTCACGATCAAGAAAGTCAGCTTCTGTGCCACACCCGGACGGTATATGACTGCTAATCTGTATATTCCCGATGGCGAAGGCCCGTTTCCTGCCATCCTTCATCTCCATGGTCACATGTCGCAGGGTAAAATCTCCCCGAAAATGCAGATGCGTGCCCAGATTTTCGCAAAATGCGGATATGTGGGACTCGTTGTGGATGCCTTCGGTGCCGGTGAACGTACCTCCAAACACCCGGTTCCGGAATATCATGGTCTGTACCGCGGTGCTTCCGTCATGAATATCGGCGAATCTCTGATGGGGATCCAGGTGGCGGATAACATGCGTGCCATCGACGTCCTGCAGAGTCTTCCCTTTGTTGATAAAGAAAAAATTGGTGCAACCGGTGGTTCCGGCGGCGGAAATCAGACCATTTACATTGCTGCCATGGACGACCGTGTGAAAGCGGCGGTTCCGGTTTGCAGTCCCGCCACATTCGAGGCTTATCTCCATAGCACCAACTGTTTCTGTGAAGTCATGCCCGGCGGTTTGAATTTTACAGAAGAAGCCGGGATCCTGGCATTGACCGCTCCCCGCGCATTGAAACTCTGTTCCAATATCAATGATGTAATTACCAGTTTCAGCGTGGAGGAAATGTTGCGCACCGCTTATGAAGCCCGTAAAGTCTACGATGCTTATGGTGCGGGTCATAAATTCCAGCATGAAGGCTTCCCCGGTAATCATGGTTATTGGCCGGAAGTCGTGGAATCTGCTGTGGGATTCTTTGACTTGCATCTGAAAGGTATCGGCAACGGTGCCGCACATCCTGTCCCCGATTGCGCTTCTCTCCCCGAATCCGATCTGTTGGTTTGGGAAGAAGGCAAAGCCCCCGCAAAACTGAAAGGTTTGAAGGCTTGGAGCAATGATCGGGCGGCTGCGCTTGCTGAAAAAAGAAAACAAAATTCCGATGCTGCTGAAGTCAAACAGAATCTGAAAAAACTTTTGATCGATGCAAAAGAAATCCAGATCAAAAGTGCAGATAAACTGCCCGATGCCGATGGCTGGATGCGTTATTCCATCGATGCCGGTGATGTGATGATCCCCGTACTTTTCCGGAAAGGTCAGACTGACCGCTGCCGTATTCTTGCAGCCGATCTGGATAAAACAAATTTGTTCAATAGTAATATTTATCAGGCGGCAAAAGATTGCCCTGATTCCGTGTTGATTTTTGATCCTTATGGATCCGGCGAAATGTATGACTTTAAGTTTTCTCTTTCCGATAAAGGGGATTATCACAACCTGGTAAGATATTGCATCTGGTACGGACACTCCATGTTGGGGATTTGGGCTCAGGAATACAACTTGCTGGCTCAGTGGGCAAAGGAAACATTCGGCGTCAGCAAATTCTCTTATGAAGGTTTGCGCGATGCCGGGGCGGCTGCAATTTTTGCCGCAGTTCTGTTCGGCAATGCGGATAAAGTTACCGCAGAAAAAACAGTATTCAGCATGAATCTTGTGGAATCCACATTCTGTGCCGAGGCAGCCACATTGGCTCTGACCGTTCAGGATATTCTCCTTTATGCTGATATTGCAAACGCAATCGGTCTTTCCAATACAGAAGTCAAATTCATTAAGCCGATGCATGGCGATAACACTGCACTTACCGTCGATGAACAGGCGGCATTCCAGGAGGAATGTGACAAAGAAACTGTACGGTTCGGCATGAAAACGCAGTTGACTATTGAAGGATGATAAGCGATGAGCAACGTTAAAAATTTTGATCCGGCAACAGAATGGAAAAGTCAGGTTCCCGTGCCGGTGTATGAAGCACATCCGGAATATCTGGAGCTTTATTGGAAGGCATGGGAATTGGCGCATGACCATATCAAAGATCTCCCCGGCTTGCCTCAAACTCCTTACATGGATGAAGCGGCATCCCCGTATGATATCTGGATCTGGGACACCTGTTTCATGGCGCTTTACTGCAAATATGCGCAAAACCGCTTCCCCGGAGTGGAATCGCTCAACAATTTCTACTCTATTCTGTATGAAGGTGCAGTTTGCCCGAAACTTCCGCATCCCGATGTGCCGGAAGGTTTGCAATTCGGAATTCATATTGCCGACAACCCGCCGTTATTCGCCTGGACCGAATATGAAAATCTCCTCATGAGCGGAGATTTCGCCCGGGTGAAATATATCCTGTTGGAAAAACAATACCTTCAGAAGCATTTTGATTATCTGGAAAACTTGAAAGAATATGGAACGCATCCGCCCATGATCCGTGCCATCACCTGTTGGGTGAAACATGACCACGGTTATTTCTGGGAAGGCGGGCGTTCCGGTATGGATAATACCCCCCGCGGCAGAAAATTTGCGCCGACAACAGTCAATCGTCCCGACAACAGACACATTCTCTGGGTGGATGCCATTGCGCAACAGGCATTGAGTGCATTGTATATTGTCCGATTGGCAAAACTGATCGGAGAAGAACAACTTGCAAACTGCTGGCAGGAAAAATATGACCGTCTCAAAGAGATGGCGCGCAAATACTATTGGGATGAAGAAGATGGTTTTTATTACGATATCATCGCCGATTCCGGAGAATTTGTCAAGGTCATGACTCCTGCATCTTATTGGATCATGCTGGCTGAAATCGCTACGCCGGAACAGGCGGAACGTATGGCGGTCTATCTGACGGATCCGCAGAAGCTGGGCGGTATGCTCCCCTGTGTTACACTCTCACGGGATGATCCTGATTTTCATGCGGAAAATGGGCTTTACTGGCGCGGTGCCATGTGGCTCCCGACAGCCTATATGACCATCAAGGCATTGGAAAAATATGGTATGATCAAACTGGCTTCGGAACTTTCCGCTACCATTGTAGATCACATGTATAAAACCTATCGGGATTATGAACCCCACACGATTTGGGAATGTTATGCCCCGAATTCTTATGCGCCTTCCCACTCCTGCGCACGCCCCAACTGCGATGTACGCAAGGATTTCTGCGGATGGTCCGCGCTTGGCCCCATTTCTCTTTACATGGAAAATGTCATAGGCGTGCGTATCACCGATGCCATTCGTAAACATATTCTTTGGGATATCCCGGAGAATGTAAAAGGGCAAATCGGTATCCGCAATTATAGATTCGGTGAGATTACTGCGGATCTTTTGTTTGAAAATGGAATGCTTCAAATCATTTCCAACGGCAATTTCACCATTACAGTCAACGGTGAGGATTTTGCTGTTCAATCTGGCGAAAATACATTTAAAATCAGGAGCTGAAATTGAAAAATATTGCTTATAAAAAACAACAGGATATCCCTGTCATCGCATCGGTGGACGTCCTGGTCGTCGGTGGCGGTCCCGGTGGACTTGGTGCCGCTGTAATGGCTGCCCGTCAGGGTGCAAAAACATTGCTGGTGGAACGTTACGGCTGTATGGGCGGTATGGCATTCCATGGGGAAGTCAATCCCTTTATGTACAACCATGTTGCCGGTCGTTCTCTGGACCGTCCGGTTTTCGTGGACTGGTGCAAAGCCATGCAGAAATATCTCACGCCCAACGAAGCCGAACGGATCCCGTACGATCATGGATACGGTATGACCCTTGTTTCCAAAGAATTTGCTATGCTTGGCATGGAAGACCTGGTATTGGAATCCGGGGCAAAGATCCTGTATCATCATACGCTGGCCGATGTCATTATGGAAGGTAACAGCATCAAATACGCTGTGTTCCAGTCAAAATCCGGACTTTCCGCCATCGAAAGTAAAACGTTTATCGACTGTACCGGAGACGGAGACCTTGCCGTCGCTGCCGGTTGTAAATTTGAATTCGGGGGCGATGATGGCTTATGTCAGCCTATGACCACCTGTTTCAAACTGGGTGGGATCGATGTCAAAAATATTCCGGACCGCAAGACCATCAATCAACTTTATGCCGAAGCAAGAGCGCGGGGTGAGGTTGATTCTCCCCGGGATAATATCCTGTTCTTTACTGCAGTCGATCAGGATGTACTCCATTTCAATACCACACGAATCATCAAGAAAAGCGGCGTGAATGCACTGGATCTTTCCGATGCGGAAATCGAAGGGCGCCGTCAGATTCGCCAAATCATTGAATTTCTGCGGAAAAATGTCCCCGGATTTGCCAATGCAACACTCCGGTCCATCGCTTGTATCGTGGGTATCCGGGAAAGCCGTCGGATTATCGGACAGGCCTATCAGACAAAGGACGACTTTATCAACCGTGCCAAATACCCGGACGGTATTGCAAGATGCAATTATCCGGTGGATATTCACGGCAATACCGGGGCGGATCAATGTGTTAAGATTGATAAAAATGATTGGTATGAAATTCGTTACGGGACTCTGGTTGCAGCGGATTGCAATAACTTGCTTATCGGTTGCCGTGCCTTATCCGTTGATCATACCTTGCACAGCAGTATCCGGATCATGCCTGCCATGTGTTCCATCGGGCAAGCTGCCGGTATGGGCGCAGCATTGGCTGTCAAATCCGGCGTGAAACCGGGTGAGATTGATGGCAGTGTTGTCCGTGCGGAATTGAAGAAAAACGGCGCCGAATTGTAATATTCAGGAGCAATCATCATGATTCATAACTATGAAAAGCAAGTCTATACCGCTGTTCTCGGAAAAGTAATCGGGGTTTATCTCGGACGACCATTCGAAGGCTGGACGAAACAGCGGATTCAGGAAAAATGGGGGGCTATCACCCGGTATGTTCATGAAGATTGCAATAAACCGCTGATTGTTACCGATGATGATATTTCCGGCACATTGACATTTATCCGGGCTCTGGCGGATTCCGGTCTTTATGAAAAAACGCCGGATGATTTCTTTGGTAAAACCTGGCTGAATTATTTGATTCCGGATAAAACGATTCTCTGGTGGGGACACATGTGCCACTCCACAGAACATACCGCTTATATCCGCTTGAAACAGGGCTATCAATCCCCGGAATCCGGTTCTATGAAACTCAATGGAAAAGAAGTTTCAGAACAAATCGGGGCGCAGATATTTATCGATGCGTTCGGTATGGTTGCGCCCGGTCAGCCGGAATTGGCGGTGGAACTTGCCGGGAAAGCCGCCAGAGTCTCCCATGATGGCGAAGCCGTTTATGCTGCTCAAGTTGTCGCAGCAATGGTCAGTATTGCTTTTGTGGAAAAGGATATCCACAGAATTCTTGATCAAGCGGTTGCATTTATCCCTCCGGATTCTGTTATTGCTCAAGTTCACCGGGATGTCCGCAACTGGGCAGAACAGTATCCGGACTGGAATGATACCTATGATAAGATTTCCGAAAAATACGGGTATGTTCCATTCAGCGGAAATTGCCATGTTGTCCCCAATCATGCCATCATGGTCATGGCTTGGGCGTATGGAAATAACGATTTTTATAAATCACTTTCCATTATCAATACTGCCGGGTGGGATACCGACTGCAATTCTGCAAATGTCGGATCGGTATGCGCCCTTTGTGCCGGACTGGAACACCTTTGCGATACCTATGATTTCCGTTCTCCTGTTGCGGACCGTCTTGTTATCCCTACGGCAGATGGAACTTATTCTGTCAGTGATGTTCTGGAACAGGCTTTGTATGTAGCAAAGATCGGTCGCCATGTGATGGGAATGCCGGAGATACCCGCTCCGAAAAATGGCGCAAAATATCATTTTGAAATGCCCGGATCCCTTCATGGTTTCCTGCCCGTTACAGAAAAAACGTGCGCGGTCAATACGAATGCTCCGGAAGGTTTTAACGGTGAATATTGTCTGGAATTCCGTTTTGAAAACGCAAAGGATTCTCCGTGCCGGATCGAAACCCCTCTTGTTACGACTGAAACCGGCGGCGGATATGCGGCTCCATATACTCCATCGGTTTATTCCGGAAACACTTTCCACATGAAAGGGCGATTGAACGGAAATAATACTTCTCTGAAAATGTATCTGCTTAAAACGGATGGCGGGCGGATTTATTCCGATCCCGCCGCTGCCGGAGTCGATGGCATCTTTGACTTGCGTTGGACTCCGGAATTTATGGGAAATGTCATCGCACTTGGGCTGGAAGCAACTTCTGCGGATTCTCAGCCGGAAAAAGCGTTTATTGACTTTATCCGCATTACCGGCGTTTCCAAACTTATTTTTGATAATGGCGATACGGATTTTTCTCCGTGGCTTTACAGCATGACGGAAAAACGTATTGCACCTTTTACGAACGATCCGGTGCCGGGTATGCGTTATTTCCTCCATAATGAAGAGGCTGGAGTCGCGGTCACGGGGAATCGTTCCTGGGGGGATACCCGTATCTCTGTTCAATTCAAGATCCATTCAGCAGACCGGGCGGGTATTCTTCTGCATTATCAAGGACTGAAACGTTGGATCGGAGTGATATTCTCCCGTCAGGATCTGCGGATCATCCGTAATCTTTATGGAGAAGAAACATTGGCTCAAACGAATTTTATATATCAGGAAAACCGGGTTATGCAATTGGATATTTGCAGTTGCGGATCCCGGATCGATGTTTCCATTGATGGTAAAAACGTTTTGTCTGCGTCGGACGATCAACTGAAATCCGGTGGAGCGGGAATGTATCTTGATTACGGTTGTGCCGGATTCGGACGTTTTGCTATTGAAGCGGATATTACGGAATTTTAAAAAGCAAAAGCCGGATCATGAAAGGGAACTCATTTGAATATTTACGATTAGGACAAATGTCCTAATCGTAAAATACTGAAACACACATAACCTATAATGCATTTCAGTTTAAGCTAAAATAAAAACACATGCCGCCACAAGACGTTACTCTTGGGCGGCATGATTTTATGTTTCAACATCAGCAGAAAACTTGATGAGCAGTTTACTTGCCAGAAAACTTCTGCACAGTCGGATATTTGGGTTTCCCTTCAGAAAATACTGAGAAATCAGCAATGCTCACATAGATAAGAGCAACGATTATCAACAAGCCAATGGAAACGGGAGTTAAATATTTCCAAGGGGTAAGATCGGTTACCTTTGCGTCTTTTTCTTCATATGGGATGGGCATCGGAGCAACTTTACCCCAAATTGCCATGGTTACCAACATCAGTACAAAAACACAAGCAACAAAATGAAACTGTCCCATTGCATTTACCCATCCTGCAAACGGAGGAATAAAGTAGCCGATAGCAATTATAACAATACCGGATATCAATGTTGTTTTTGCTGCAGCAGCAGGAACTTTTTTAGTAATCATTCCCATAAACACAATTGCAAGAAGCGGTATGAAAGTCAGTCCATTCATACTTTGCAGATAACCGAAAATGCTTCCAGCTTTCATCAACATAGGGGCAATAACAATTGAAGCAATAGTAACAATCAAACCGAAGTATTGTCCAATTTTTACCACTTTTTTGTCATCTGCTGCCGGATTTATCCATGGTCTGTATACATTAAGTGAAAAGAGCGTGCAAACACTATTAAGCACGGAATTGAAA
>JAFVSW010000187.1 GCA_017503545.1 Lentisphaeria bacterium
CGTTGCAAATTTTGACAAAAAGCGTGTCGGTATCTGTTTGGATGTGAATCATACGATGGATCGCTATGCGGAGCTGCCTGATATGATAAATGTTCTTGCCGAACGGATAAATACATTCCATATCAGTGATTATGACGGTGTCGATGAAACTCACTGGATACCGGGGCAGGGAATTATCAACTGGTCTGCTGTTTTGCAGGAAATCCGCAAAATCAATCACAATGTTCTGTTGATTCTGGAAACGGATATGCAGTTGAAACGCCTTGCCCGTAAGGTCGATCCGGTATTCGCACTGCGGCAGAATGAACGGGCTGTCTGGTTTATGGAAAACTTTGACCGCTTGAGCGCCGAATCTGCCGCGTTTGTCATTCCCGGAAATAATTGAATATTCTGCCGCTTTTTTTTTGAAAGTGTTGTTTTCTGAAAAAGCGGCTTTTATTTGCCACAGTTGATTTTGCTTTGAATGTACTTTACCGCATCTTTTAAGGTGAACTCCTGAAAGAATTTGGGCGTATCACTGTCGGGAATTTGGATTTTGAAGTGTTCTTCCAACCCCATGATGAATTCCGCATCTTCCAGAGAATCCCCGTCCCAGAAATCCAACAACGCCATCGGATCATTAGGATAAACCATCATATCTTCCGGACGGTCCATTTGCTCAATGATGATCTGCCGGATCGCCCAGGCAATTTCCGCTTCCTCTCTGGCAGCCCAGTAAGAAATAAATAATTCCCGGTCAAACAGTGGGCGAATTATTGGATTTCTCAAATATGCAGTGACTTTGCTGCTGTCAAGCTGCTGCAATACACCATCTTTATAAGAAAATAACTTTTTGATTTCTGCCGGAAGCTCCGGAGGCGTATTTGTGCCAAACGTCATGTTATCAAGCTCCGGCATGTGCAATGCGATATACTGCCGGACAAATTCTCCAAAAGTACGGATATCGGCTTGAGCGATCACCGGATATTTGGCGAACTGCACTCCCGGCATAAATGCAAGCAATTCATCGTCAGGATAAATCAGATTTCTGATCTGCCATTCACGCAAAAAAGAAAGGGCATATCTTGCTTCAAGCGCACAGGAATAATGACGGGCAAGATGATTGCATTGTCCCGAATCATCCCAATCAAAAGCCGGACGGTTGGCAAGTTCAGGAGAGTGGTTGCGGTCGATCGTTTTGCGTTGACGGGTAACCAGCCAACTGTAAAGAGTCAGCAAGGCAAGCGGCAAAATGGCAACGATCAAACAGAACAGAGAAGCATTCCGGAAACCGCCCAAGCCAACGATGCCGCCAACGATCAGCAGCGCAATCACAAGACCTTCACTGTAATCAATATGCTTTTGATTTTGCACCAACTTATTCAAGAAAATGTTCAAATCCAAATCCTTGCCGGTTCTTTTCAAAGGAATACCTTCATAGTGTAATTGTTCAAGCTCAAACAGTCCGTCAGGGAAAGGTTCGGCAAAGAATAATGGCTGAATCCCGCTTTTGCGGCGGCAGAAAAGTATCGAAAACAATATCAATACTCCGAACCAGATCCATGATCCCCATTTGCCCCAATGAGGAAACGATCCGATCAAACACCAGATGATAAGAAGCAATACACTTTTCCAATGCGGTCCATTCATTCAGAAAGTCTCCAGCAGAGGTACAAAACGCCTGCGATAAAGGCGATGGCAAGAATCAGGAACAATATCTTTACCCACTTCGGCACTTCCCGGTCAGCGCCGAGTTTGTTTGCCTGATCTCCGAACAGCATTGTAAAAAATTCAGCAATGATTTCAATCAGAATATCCATTACTTATTTTCCTTTATGCCGCACAGCAATTTCACCCCGATTGTGAAAAAACAGCATATTCCGAACCAGTTCAACCATACAAGGCAAGTTGTAAGCAGCCACAAATCCCAGCCGAATCCGCCTCCCGGTCCCAGAATGGTCAGAGGCAGTCCGACAATGTAAAATCCGGCGAATGCTTCACTCTGACCTGGCAGCAGAGAAATCCCCAGAAGCAGCAGAGCGATCAATGCTGTGATCAAAACTTTCTTCAATACGGATTTCCGGTATCCTCGGAAATCTTTGATCAGCATCACAACGGATAAAATCACCCCGGCAACAGGGATAACAGTCAATCCATAAAGCAGCAAGATTATATCCATAACC
>JAFVSW010000188.1 GCA_017503545.1 Lentisphaeria bacterium
AGGAGCTACAGTTTTTATGCAGAAACCAAAAGTTTACACGCTCAGCGGACTCAAACGGTTTTTTCAATATCCATATCCGATCCGTAGTATCGGCTGGATGCCTCATCACTTACATATGCACAATAATGCCTGTCTTTCCTTTGGATACATCTGTATTTCCGGTAATTGGGAAAATCGTCTCAGCAGCCGGTATGTAAACGGCAAATTGTTTCGGTCTGTATTGCTTTCCTCCGATTTCTTTTCATTCGGTATCCTCTCGCCGGGAACCAGATTGCATACGGTGCTGGGAACCTATCACGATGAACTGTTTTTTGAATATGATCCGGAAGTATTTGAACGACTTATAAAAATGTTGAGCGGTTCGGACCGGAAAATTGATAATTTCCGTTTCCGGACTCTTCCGCTGGATACAGTGATCGGGATCCGGAAAGTATTACAGGATCTTGACAAACCCGGTATGGCGGATAAAGCAGATCAATTGGCTGTTACGCTGTTTACAGAAATTATTACAAATCATTTATCCGGAACCTCTGCATCATACAACAGAAACAGTTTGAAACTGTATGCCATTGCAACCGAAATTGGAAAAGGAAAAGATATCCCTTCGCTGCTGAAAGAATTCGGCATGAGTGAACGCAGTTTTTACAGAGAATGGAGTAATTGTTTTTCTCTTTCACCGGCAAAATACAGAGCCAGAGAACAGATCCGCCAGGCTTGTTATCTGCTGAAAAACACCGGTATGACCCATGAAGAAATCCGCTTGCAATGCGGCTTTGCCACGCTTAACTATTTTTATCAAAAATTCAAACAGACCGTCGGCATGTCCCCGCGGGATTTCCGGCAAACCAATACATCTGTCCTTCTGCCGGAAGATGATAATATTGAATTATAAAGAGGCAATTATTTGCGTTCTTCGTGATATTCTTTTTCCGTATTCACATTCCAAATGGCAGCTTTTGATCCGGTTCCGCCGCTGTGAATGTGTTTTACCGCTTCAAATGCTGTAACCATGGAATGATCCATGTTATTATAACGGTGTTGTCCGTTTCTGCCGATGCAATACAAATTATGGACGTTCCCATCCAGCCATGAGATCAAAGTGTCCATTCGGCTGTATGTATCAAAATATGCGGGATACGCTTTGCGGACTTTTTCCACATGGGAATCCTGAATCTCTGCATCTTCCGTGATGGCACCGATCCGTTTCAATTCAGAAACACCAAAGTCGATCCATTGCGCTTCGGACATGTTCCAGGCATGATCCCCTTCCGAACAAAAATATTCCAAGCCGATCCATACCGTATTGACCGGGTCCGCAACCAGATACGGTGACCAGTTATTGAAAATTTGAATACGCCCCATTTGTACTGCCTGATCCTGAACATAAATCCAGCAATCCGGAATAATATTGCTTAACGTTTTCAGTTTTGTTTCATTTTTCAAAAGCAAACGGGGAACCTGCAAGCCCACCGTTACAAAGTCCCGATAAGGCAATCCGGAAGCGATTTCTGATACCTCCGCAGGAACATCATTCATGCCGCCGATCAAATCTTTCACCGGCATGGAAGAGAGCAGAATATCACATTCCAACTCAAACGTATTGTCTCCTTGACGGCATACCACTTTTTCTGCTCTGCCATTTTGAACAATGATTTTTTCCACACAAGTATTCAATTGCAGGTTACCGCCCGCTTGTGTAAATTTTTCTGCAACCGTCTCCCAAAGCTGTCCCGGGCCGTATTTCGGATAACTGAATTCCTCAATCAGAGATGTTTCATTCGTTTTTCCGGACGTAAAAAGTTTTCTGAAAATGTCACGGATTACAGCCGAAATGGAAAGCCCTTTTACCCGCTGCGCTCCCCAATCCGCAGAGATGGCACGGGGATGACGCCCCCACAATTTTTCGGTATAACTTTCAAAGAAAATGCTGTATAATTTTCTGCCGAACCGGTTGATATAGAAATTTTCAAGGGAATGTTCCGGCAATTTATGGAGACAGGAACACAGAGAACGGCACCCGGCTGCAAAAGTCGTAAAAAGCCCCATATTCCGGATTGTGGCAAAATTCATTTTTACCGGATAATCAAAGAAACGTTTCTTATAGAAAATGCGGGAAACACGCCGACGTAGAAGCATAACCCGGTCTGTCGTTTCCGGATCCGGTCCGCCCGGATTGAGCTGAATGG
>JAFVSW010000189.1 GCA_017503545.1 Lentisphaeria bacterium
GTCACAGCCTAAAACGGAATAAAAGGGAGCATTAATGCGACCGATTATGCCGATTTTCGGCTTGACTGCGGACGGGTTCGGATGTACTTCCCGTTCGCACTCTTTAGTTTTCAATTTTTCATATTTCCTTTGACATTACCGGTTATGTTTTTTTTGTTGATTTGTCAGGTTGCTTTCGGATTTTTATCTCCAGTGGAATCAAAGCATTTGCGCATTTTGATTCCCGTTTTACTGAAATGCAAAGACACATTTGCATTTTTTTTGATTTTCCTTAAATAATTTACTTGAAAATCCAAAAAATACAAGTATTTTATATGATATTAAATAGACAAATAATAAAAGAATCCCGACACATGAAAAGTAAATATTATCTGCTCCGGAAAAGGAAAGATGAGCTGTTTGAAGACAGTACCTGGATCGTGAAACATCAGATGCCATGGTACAGTTCCGGATTGATCTCCCTTTATGCCTGCGGAGAATCCACATTCCAGCCCGGATTTCAACAGGGCGAATATCCGTTGGGTTTCTGGTCGCTGGAATATGTTTGCGAAGGACAGTATACGGTCATTGCCGAGAAGAAAAATATCATTCAGGTGAATCCGGAGGAGGTGTTGATTCATTATCCTGGCGTTTCTTATCAGCGGATGAATAACAGCGATGTGCCCATGCGGAAGAAGGAGATTATGCTGAACAACTCCCCGATGATCTCCATTCTGTGCAACCAGTCCATATTAAACGGGCAGGATGTAATCCGCTGTACGGATCCGGCGGCGGTGGAAGCTTATTTTGACCGGATCCGTGATTTCGTTTCCAGTTCAAACGATGACGGCATGTTGGAACGTAAACTGCCGGATACCGTTTTTGCTCTGTTCATGGAAATTATTGCGCAACAGGGGAAGAACAGTATTTACAATTCTTTTGAGGTGCAGTTGAAGCAGCTCGATGTATTTTCGCCCGATTTGACTCTGAAAAAAATGGCGGAACATTTCAAGGTGGGGGAACGGACATTGGATCGTTGGTTCAAGAAATATCTGAATCTTTCGCCTTTCCAGTATGTGGTTGCCATGCGGATGCAGTATGCGTTGCAGTTATTGAGCAGTAACAGTATGCAGATTAAGAATGTTGCGGAGGAATGTGGTTACCGCAGCACCAGTTTTTTCATTAAAGAATTCAAGAAATATTTTAATGAAACGCCGCGGAATTACCGGATATCGAAAACTGACTTTGACAACCGTGATGTCTCTCTGCTGAATGGTTGGAACCGATTGCCGAAACCCCGGAAAAAACGCCGACATTCGCTTATAGACAAAGAGTGAAAAAAGGGTAAAATCCTTTGCCCGCAATCCCGTTTGTGTCAAATTTGTGTAAAATATTGGGTTCTTCGACAGTTTGTACCGCAATTATGCTCAAAAATATATAATAAACAAATACAGAATGTAGAATCGACCTGTTTTATACGTAAAATAAGTATAAACCTTAACGTCCAGACAAACTTGGATTTGCCGATAGACAAGCCCCGACGGGGCGGCAAGAGTCAAACAGCTCCGTCTTCATTTCATTACGCCGTGACAAGCCAGGGTGAAGCGCAGCGTAACCCTGGGATAAGACATTGAATAATATTGTCCCATGACAGCCTCCGCGTTGAAGACGTTCCGCAGGAACTGGATTCATCGTGGAGGCAATGATATATCCGGGAAATCATCGCATTAACGAA
>JAFVSW010000029.1 GCA_017503545.1 Lentisphaeria bacterium
GGCCAAACTTCGCGAACTTGCACGAACCAGATTATTCTTGAAAGATCAACGGACTGCCATTGACAATCACCATGACAACATTGATTCATCCTTGCCCAAAAGGATGTGTACTGCTGTTGTAAAAGCGATCAATAAAGAAATTGATGGTCTTGATCGGGAAATAGAAAAGATTGTTTCGGACACCCCGGAAATCAAACATGAAGTGGAAATTATGACAAGTATGCCGGGGATCGGCATTGGTACTGCCGTCGTCTTGCTTTGCGAATTAGGTTCTTTGAAAAACTATCCGACCAGGCAAAAAATAACAGCAATGTGCGGACTTAATCCTGCAAAAAAACAGTCTGGAACCAGTGTTAATTCAACGCGATTAAGCAAGAAAGGGAGTCCTGTAGTCAGAAGATTTCTCTATATGTGTTCCAAAACGGCAGTCCCTCGAATTCCGCTATTGCAAGATTTGTATAACAGGTTACTTGCCAGAGGTAATACCAGAATGCAGGCACGATGTGCGGTGATGAGAAAGATGCTGCTGATTCTCAGAGGTATGGTTATCGCCGATAAAGAATTTGATAAAAATTACAAAAATATTTCAAAATCGGCTTGACTTTAAGCAAACCATCTGACAAGGACAGGAAATACAAGAAAAAAACGGATATTGGTTTGGTGAATTTATCTCAAAGAACAATGTTGTTGAGTTCAAAAATTTCCCGGTATTTCAAAGATCGTATTTGTAATCCACACCGGACTGTATTTTACGGCTGGCCGCTTTCTGCTTCGGATCAATCTTATGCATATTGGAGGTTACAGCTTCTTCCGGCAGAAAAGAAATATCATATCCGACAAAACGGAAGCGTCCCTTGTCATCCACCGCATATTTGAACAAGGCACAGTTCCAGGTGAAGCCGGGACATTTCATTCCGGAACGTTTTGCCATCTCCTGTGCCAATACTCCCACTGCCCCCGCATGAGAAACGATCATCACATCCTGTCCGGGATTTTCCGCCAGAATCTCATCCAATGCCTTTGCCATGCAAACCTGATGAAGCGGCATTTCCGGCTCCGCTGTTTTAGATAGCCAGGGCCAGGGCAGTTTTGCACCCGGAGCAATTTGTCCGGGGAACAGTTGCCGGAGTTGTTCCAGCGTCGCCCCACCTTTGGGCATATTTCCCTGAGAAGTTCTCACCCGTTCCTGTACCCGGCGATCGGGCCATACCAGATTGCCGCATTCGGATGCTGCATAACAAGCAGTCGCAACAGTACGATAATAGGGCGAAGCATAGATCGGACCCTTGAATTTCAATTCTTTCAGTCGTTTCCCCAACAGTTTGGATTGTTGGATTCCCAACGGCGTGATCCCGGCATCTCCATCCACCGGACGGATTACGTTTTCTCCTTTTCCTGCGGCCTGGCAGTATCTCGCCACATAAATCATTCTTTCGCCCGCTTCAAGAAAGACGGTTGTAAAGATGAAACAACAAACTGCTAACGAAATTTTTATAATATTTTCCCCGGTTCACAATGTTTTCGGCACGGAGTCTTCCGCACGGTTTTTCTTTCGTTCGATCCTTAAATACTCGAAACGGATTTCCGCATTGTCGATCCCCGACACCTGAAGGCAATAGTTATGATTGTCCTGCTGGGTGAATTCCATGATGCAACGCTGTGAAAACTTCTCTTCACTTTGGAGGTAGAGACGTCCGCACGGATAGAACTTCGGTTTCATCTGCCGCAAAACCATCTGCCACACGCCTCTGGTTCGGACATCGATAATGAAGCGATATTCCGTGCCATTCGGAGCGTTCCACACATGATCCGGGAATATCAGCCGGTGGATCCAGCTCGTTCTCTGATAAAAATCATTCTTTCTGGCGTTTTTTGTTTTCCCATGCAGCCCGGTATAGAACGGACACTCATTCATCGGATCGTGTGATTCAAAGACCGTTTCCCAGTCTTGAGGCAGGGAGGGGACACGCAATTCCGCAATCAGCGGACTCCCGGTTTCGCCGTAGAAATTTATCGGAAAAACTGAAATCCGATATTTTTTTCCCGAACGGAAATAAGCGGTGCTTACAGTATAGGTCATTCTGCTTTTCTGCTGTTTTTCCGGGAGATAGAAATCGCCGAACCGTTCAGTTACGGCAATTTTGCGCCACTGGTTGCCGCCATCTTGTTCTTCTATCTCGAAACGATAGCAATAAGTCCGGTCCGGATGGTTGGCGGCAGAAAACTTCAGCAACAGCTTATTTGCTTTCCATTGTTCAGTTGACAATTGCAGTCCGGCATTTTCCGGGAAGCCGGGGGCGCCGTTTTTCCGGACGGCAAGGCGATAGGGAGCATTTTCTTTTTTAAACGGCAGCGGAACTGTCCATGGCTTATCAGGACGATACTCCTGCCGGGTCTCTGCATCATACCGCCGGAATAAAATTTTTGACGGGAATACCTGCATGATCAGGACACCGGCATTTTCTTTCGATTCCGGCGCGCAGCCGATCAGTTTTCCCTTCCAGCTGGAAAGACATCCGGCATTGACGGCGGTGAAATCCCCCTGCCAAATTTTCCGTTCGTTCTGCAGCGAGCCATGGGTATGTCCGGAAATGTGGATGACCGATGGAAATTGATTCAGGATTCTTCTCCGGGTTTTGCATCCCCAGAAAGCCGATCCGTCAGTCGTATCACAAGCAGGCGGATGGTCAAAAATGATAATCGGCCGGTCCGGATATTTCTTCACGGCCGCCTCAATGGTCTTCCGGTAACGCTCCGGATCCATGAATTCCGGAAAAATCAGGATCGGAAAGCCCTTGATCTCCAGCTGATCGTATGGATCGTTGGAGGCGGATATCCTTTTTTTCAGGAGACGGCATGCCTCCTCCCAATTCCCGATCCCGAGCTGGTCATGGTTCGCGTATACTATCAGATTCCGCGGCTTTTTCCGGGAATCGGAAAACACCTCGTTGCAGATATCCCGGTAATGCCGGTAGCCTTCGGGAGAATGACGCTCCGCAATATCGCCAAGATTCACGATCAGATCGACCCCGGCTGTTTTGAATATTTCAAAAGCGCAGCGACACCGCCGGCAGCTTGCCCGATCGTTACGGATATGGGTATCCGTCATGATGCCGACTTGAAACAACGGAAGCTCTGCCGCAAAAATTTTTGTGCAGATCATGAAAAGAAACAGGAATACAAACAGGATCTTTCCGGCGTGTTGATATCCTTCGATTTTCCTCTCAAAAAAAGTTGATATGATAAATTTTTTCGCTGTCATTTCCGATTTTCCTCTCAAAAAAAGTTGATATGATAAATTTTTTCGCTGTCATTTCCGATTTCCCCATTTTTCTCTCAATCCGGTTTCATTTCAGAAATCCGGAAATTGCGTGTCAATCTGACCGCTTTCCGTGTCGATGATCCTTAAATAGGTGGTATCGTTCCGGGT
The DNA here is from genome assembly GCA_017503545.1 of Lentisphaeria bacterium. Taxonomy (GTDB): domain Bacteria; phylum Verrucomicrobiota; class Lentisphaeria; order Victivallales; family UBA1829; genus RGIG8244. The sequence goes on from JAFVSW010000029.1 coordinate 3,431, forward strand.
ATCCAGACGAAATCTCCCACCATAAAGAGCTGTCAATGAACCGGTTATCATCGGCTGCTCCGGATTGCTGTGAAAATGTCCTCCGCACCACCAGACCGGCTGGGGGAATTCCGTTAGTGTCCGATGAAGTTCCGGCGGGATATGAAGGAATTTTATTTTATCCGGGTGCGAACAGCTCCCCGGATAGGGAATATGCGTACCGATCACAACTTTCCGCCCTTCACTCCGGCTCCGCGCCAGGACTCCGGTAAGGAATGCCATTTGTTCCGGAGAAAAGTCGGTGTGGTCGATCATTGCGATGATTGATACGCCTTCACAGTCAAATACGGCATTGGGGGTCTGACCGGATAATGACGTGAAAAACGCCAGCTCCCGTGTGATCGCACATTCGATGAAGAGAATCCGGAATTGGCTGCGCCAACGGAGATAATGCCGGAACCCGTCCTCGATCGAAGGACACTCGGGGCGGAGCATGCTTGCTTTGGATACGGTATCCCCCAGGTTGAGTACGGCTTCCGCACCGGAGCCGGTGATAAATGATGCCAGTTTTTCCAACCGGTCCAGATCCCGTTGCGGAGTCATGCGGACATCGAAAAGATGCAGATCGCTCAACAGTAAAATTTTCATGCCTGATCACTCCTTCGCAACCGATTGAAAATAATATTCTCGACCGGAATAAAATGAACATATGATGCAGCATCGTGCCCCGTCAACAGGACATCGCTGCCCGGCAGGACAGCAGGAAGATCGTTCTGAACCGGATATTCGCGCCGGGCTGTATGAATGATCATTCTTTTACCCTCCAATGATGATCTTCAGAGAATCCCAGTTTTTCGAGCATCCGGGTCCTGATTGCGGCATTTCCGGTATTTTGTGTTCTGTGTGCATCGGATCCGACGCTGAAAACGATTTTCCCGTCCCGGATCCGCTTGAGAAAATCCAGATAGACCGGATCTTCAAAATCACACCGGTTTATCTCGAGTGCCTTCCCGGATTCCGAAGCCAGACGGAGAATGTCTTCCAGGTATTTTTCCGGGATCAGCGACCAGCTCCACCGGGGGCTTGCGCCTGATTTTTCAAATCGGAATCCTTCTCCGAAAGGATGCCCTATGATCTCCACATTGTCATTGTATTTCAGAGCATTGGAGATCCGCCGGTATTCCATGTCGATATAGGCATTGAGTTCTGATATTTTTTCGGATAAAATATGGACCGATCCGATGACATAATGAAGCTTCAACTGTTTCCGTCCGACCGGACTGCAGTAATCGCTGCCGTCGTCGGCAAGATCGGCTTCAACTCCAAGATACGCTTTATTGCGGTCGAAATCCGGGCCGTAATATTCCTCTGAAAGCTCCTCCAGACAGTGAAACGGATGTTTGGGCGAAGCATTGCAATGCTCCACGATCCCGACAAAACAGCTGCCGGCATTTCTGGCGGCCGACAATTGTTCTGCCGCCGCAGGTCCAATTACCGCATCAGGTGCCTTGATCCGGTAGAAGGAGGCGTGTATATGGTAGTCGCTTTGTACCAGCATAAGTCATCTCGCAATTGCAGCGAATCAGGAA
>JAFVSW010000190.1 GCA_017503545.1 Lentisphaeria bacterium
ATCAATATATGAAAACTTACAACTATCTGATACGCCGTAAATTTTTGAACTTTTTGGGACAGAAGTTTTATATTTATGATGCCAACGGTCAATTGCTGGCATTCTGCAAGCAGAAGGCGTTCAAGCTGAAAGAGGATATCCGTCTCTACAGTGATGAAAGCATGAGCATGGAATTCCTGACCATCAAAGCGCGCAATATTATTGACTTCAGTGCCTGTTATGATGTTTATGACAGTACCACCGGAGAGCATTTGGGCGCCTGGCGGCGTAAAGGATTCACTTCCATCATCCGGGATAAATGGCAGTTGATCGACTGCAACGACAATTTGATTGCTGAAGTGAATGAGGACAATATGGGACTTGCTTTGCTCCGCCGCCTTGTGTGCAACCTGATCCCCCAGGAATTTGTTCTCGGCACTGAATTTGCGCCTCTGGTAAGATACTCCCAGTTTTTCAATCCCTTTATTTTCAAGCTGGGGGTCAACATTTCTCCTCAGTGCGATCTTCACCCCAGTCTGCTGTTGGCGGGCGGTATTCTGCTTGCTGCCATTGAGGGCAGACAGCAGTAATGCTCCACAGCGCCGGCTGCAGCGCAAAAAAGGGGGAGTGAAACCGTTTGCCGGTCCCTCCCCGCCCCCCCCGGCAGAACTGTTTTCTGACCGTAAAGGGCGTGGCTGCATTCCGGTCCGTCATGTACCGCAAACCGTTTGATATCAATATAGGGGGCATCATTCACGGCAGTTGATCTCCTGCATTAAGCGAGGGCTTCCGCCTCGCGTATGAACGTTTCCTGTGCTTCGGGAGTCAGATCGGTAAAACGGACATTCCAACCGCAGACACGGACTTGCAGATTTTTCATTTTAACAGTTTCCTGTATATTTTGTTTGGATTGATTTGCTTTAAATATAGCACATATTCCTCTGTTTTTGAATGGCAAAAATCAGCAAAAACATAGCATTTTGTGACGGAACGACAAAAAAAGGAAGCGATATCGTTCCGGAAGAAGAAGTGGGGCAAAAAAACAACTTATCCATCCTTCATCAAGACTCCGGAGGATAAGTTGTACTGATTCCGTTTACAAATCGTAATAGAATGATTCAAAAAGGTGTTAAGAAAAAAAATTAAAAGAAACGGCATTTATTTTGTCAGTTCCGCAATCACGTTGATTGCATAAAAGAACGGCACATAGTACAATTTTTCGTAAGGAATACTGTTAAGCATTTCCAAAATCGCACCTTTATTCGCTTCCACAATGGCTTTATCTTCTGCCATCAAAAGGATCCATGCGGAACTCAAACCGAACATGATACTCTGCCGTTCATTCATCACTGCGGGGGAAGTTTCATTCCAAATTGCCCATTGGGGATTGGAGCAAGCCTGCGCTTCTTTACAGTTTTTCTGTTCAAACCAAACCCGGTTCAAGGCGTGCCAATCCGGAGAAAATTTGAGTCCCGGTTTATGCTTTTTCCATGTAGCGATTCCGCCGGGGAGTGCCGCTGCCGTGATATTCAAAGCATGATGCAATTTTGCGCGCAACTCTTTATCCTTTGTCTGTTCCGCAAGCATCCGCATGATATAAAAGTTATGACTGGTATACCAACATTCACGCGCCCGGATTTTCGGATAACCTGCCAAGATGGAAGCGGTACGTTTTTTGTTGAGGACAGCATTCAGATGACGATCCGTCGATTCCATTTCATCCAGAACCATTGCCGCAAGAACAAGGGCACAATTATTGATGGGACTGTAACGCATCAGATTGCCGCGGCTGAATCCTTCTTTTGTCCCCGGAATAATCCAATTATTTTTTTCCAACGCTTTCACAAGAGCATAACAACGTTTCCGACATTCTTTCCGTTCCGCGTCTGTCGCAAGGGAGGACTTGGAATAGACCCACAAACCAAGGAGCCACGGAATGACTTGATCGGTAGAAGAAGCCGGATAAAAACAGCCGTCTTTCCCGATCCCGCGCAGGATACAACCGGGAACCGGGGATTTATCCTGAAGGACATAAAGACCTTTCAACATCGTTCTTGCCATTTTCGCAATTTTTTCGGATGGCTGTTTTTCCCACAAATCGACAAGCCCCACCAGCAGAAGTCCGTTAAAGAAACCACCATTTTCAATGGGCGTATTCCAGGCAAGCGCATTGGGCTTGTTCAATGCACATTCTTCCGGTGTCGGCAGAACCACTTCGCCATTGAGACCGGCATAATCATAGAGGACACCTTCCGGAGAGATAAAACGTTTTTCGATCACATCCAGAATACGGTTCTGAATCGCCGTCAAATCACAAGACCGGGATTTCTGCACTTTTTTGACCGCTTTCGGCTCGCCTTGCCCGGCATGACCGAAGCAGTTGAACATAACGACTGCAAGAAAACAGACACTCAAAAATATTTTCATTTTATCTCCCCATTGATCACATATATTTTGAAAGTTCGGAAATTACGTTGATTGCATAAAAGAACGGCACATAATACAAATCTTCATAGGGGATACCGTTGAGCATCTCCAGGATCGCTGCTTTATTCGCATCAATAATGGCTTTATCTTCCGACATCAAAAGGATCCATGCGGAACTCAAACCGAACATGATACTCTGCCGTTCATTCATCACTGCGGGGGAAGTTTCATTCCAAATTGCCCATTGGGGATTGGAACAAGCCTGCGCTTCTTTACAGTTTTTCTGTTCAAACCAGACACGATTCAAGGGATGCCAATCCGGAGAAAATGCAAGTGCCGGATCATGATTTTTCCAAACTGCGATGGAAGGTGGCAGGGCTTCTGCCGTGATTTTCAGGGCATGATATAATCTCGCACGCAATGCCTCATCTTTCACGTGATTTGCAAGCATCCGCATGATATAAAAGTTATGACTGGCATACCAACTTTCATGTGCCTGGATCGTCGGGTAGCCTTCACAAATTTCTTCTGTCCGTTCTTTGAGAAGGTCAGAAACACGGTGATCCGTTGCTTCCATTTCATCCAGAATCACAGCGAGGAAAAGAAGCACACAATTATCATAAGGTCTGCGGGCAGTGAAAAGATTTCCCCGGTCGAACCCTTCTTTTGCCCCGGGAATGATCCAATTATTTTTTTCCAATGCCTTCACAACGGTATAACAACGTTCCCGACATTCTTTCCGTTCCGCTTCTGTCGCAAGAGAGGACTTGGAATA
>JAFVSW010000191.1 GCA_017503545.1 Lentisphaeria bacterium
ATGACATATTCGCCAATGCGATGATTTCCCGGAAGTCATTGCCTCCACGATGAATCCAGTTCCTGCGGAACGTCTTCAACGCGGAGGCTGTCATAGAGCAATGTTATTCAATATCCTCCCCCAGGGTTACGCTTCGCTCACCCTGGGCTGTCTGACTCTTGCCGCCCTTTCAGGGCTTGTTTTGCGGCAAGCCATAACACATTTGGACGTTGAGTCTTTTCTTATGTAAATTCGTGAGTACTTCAAATTGAAAATCTATCAACTGCCGGAATTTTCGAGCGAGAAATCATTATGACTTCTGTCACAAACCGTCGAAGAGGCGTTTTTTATTTGCCGGTGATCGATCCGTAAATCAATGCTGCTTTTTGTATTCCAGCCAGGAATCCCGTAAACATTTTCCTTTGGCAAATTCCTGTTCAAATGCGTCAAAATCTCCGCGCTGGATCATGCCGCGGTAAGTCTGCAATGCCTTTTCAAAATTTTCCAATGCAAGCAGGTTCGCTTTTGTGTTATGTTCAATGATTTCCCGCCACATGGCTGGGTTGCTGGAGGCAATTCGGGAGGTGTCACGGAAACCCGTTGCACAACCCGCAAAACGCAAGGCTTTTTTCCGTGCATCTTCATCGCCGAGGATCGTCAACGCCAATGCGGAAGCAACCACATGGAGAACATGGCTGGTATGGGCAACCAGTTCATCATGTTCTACCGGATCGACTTTGACCGTTTGACGGGCTCCGCTTGCAAGCCAGAGATCATTCAGAACAGCAAAATGTTCTTCATTGGAAAGACTTCCGGCAGAAAGAAATACGTCAGCATTGCTGTACAATGTCGGGAACGCATTTTCAAAACCGGATTTTTCGGTGCCAGCCATCGGGTGACTGCCGGTAAAAACGATATTGCGCGGTGTCAGAAATTTTTCCGCTGTTTCATGAATCACATTCTTCACACTGCCCATGTCGGTGACCAGGGAATTTTCTTTCCAGTACGGTGCGCCTTTTTCCAGATATTCGATGATCTGGGGAATCGGCAGAGCAAATACCGTAATATCCGCCATTGCCGCCGCTTCTTCAAACGTTTCCGTAACTTCATCCACGACATCATGAGTCAATGCTTTTTTCCGGATGGAATCCCGTCTGCCCCATCCGATACGGTGATAGTTTTTTTCGCGGAGTGACATGCCGAAAGATGCTCCGAGTAACCCCAAACCGATGATTGCAACACGTTTCATGAAATTTGATCCTTACTTATTTCTGCTTCCGTCCGCCGATGATCCGGACACCGGGGAGGTGTTTTGTCATATATTGTTTTGCCTGTTCCAGGGTATCCATAGAGGAGTATAAACCGAAAACAGTCGGACCGCTGCCGGAAAGTTCTGCACACAATGCGCCGGAACGGTAAAATTCATCTTTGATGATTTGCAGAAGCGGGAATTTCCGGAATGCGGCAAAGGCAAGACTGTTGCCGATATAGTGTGCCGCCGTTTGCAAATCTTTTTTCTGCAATGCCATAATCAGTTTTTCCGATTGATCCGCAGGGAAGGCATAAGACGGAGTCCACTGCTGGTACGCCCATTTTGCGCTGATGGGAAAATCAGATGCTGCCAGCAGAATCGGTAAATCTTCCGGGATATTTTCCAATATGGAAAGTTTTTCGCCTACACCTCCGGCACGTGCCGGTTTACAATGAAGAAAGAATGGAACATCGGCACCCAATGATAACGCTGTTTCTGCCAATTGAACATCGGTCAGAAGCGCAAATTTTTCCTGCAATAACTGTAATACTGCGGCGCAATCAGAAGAACCGCCACCCATTCCACCGGCACAGGGTATATGCTTTTCCAGATGAATGGTACAAGCCGGAACCGGAATCTCTGCTGCTTTGCAGTAAGCATACACTGCTTTTCCGCAGAGATTGGATGCCGGATCCAGTGGGACACCGGGGGTATCGCATTGGATCGTTACAGAACCGGTGGTATCGCCATTGAAATCAATGGTCAATTCATCCGCCGGATTCTGCAGCGGGAAAAAAATGGTATCCAGCTCATGATATCCATCGCTTCTGCGGTTAAGGACATTGAGCAGGAGATTGATTTTAGAACAAACGATCATTTTTTGAACTTGTAGACATCGTATTTCTGATTATAAGCCTGAATTTCTTCACAGATGGCAACTGCCAGTTTCAGCACCTTGAGTCCTTGTGTACCGGGAACGCGCGGCTGTACGATTTTACCGGATTCGATGGTGGCAGTTGTTGCTTTGATAAAGTTATCAATTTCATCCGCGAGAGCATTTTTTTCGGAGAGATTCAAATTCTTTTTGCCCACACCGAGGAAACCTTTTTTGTAGATATAACCGGTGCTTTTTGCATAATCCATGGAAGCATAGGAGTCGGTCTGGAATACACGGAATTTCCGCATGGGATCCGCACTGACACGGCTGGCGGTCACGTTGGCAACGGCACCGTTTTTGAATTTCAAACGGACATTGGCAATATCTTCCGTGTTACTGAGAATGGGAATGCCGACCGCATCAAAACGTTCCACTTCATCACCCACCATCGTAAGGATCAGATCCAGGTCATGAATCATCAGGTCAAGAACCACACTGACCTCTGTCCCACGGCGGGGCATACCGACACGGGGCGGCGGATATTTTGCAAGTCTGTGTGCTTCAATGAATAATGTTTTTGTGCGATGTTCTTCCAAATAATCCATTGCCGGATTGAACCGTTCCACATGGCCGACGGCGAGGACAACACCTTTTTTCTCTGCGGCATCAACCATTGCCTGTGCTTCTTCCACTGTTGCGGCGATGGGTTTTTCCACCAGAAGGTGTTTGCCCATTTCGATGAGGGGCAATGCAGTTTCGGCATGTTTTGTTGCGGGGACGGCGATTGTCAAGGCATCGCATTGAGCGGCAAGTTCTTCGATGGAGCTGAACGCTTTCGTATCGAATTCTTTTGCAAGTGCTTGAGCGGCTTCCGGGATCACATCATAAATCCCGATGAGTTCCGCGTTCGGATTTTCTTTTGTCAATTTTGTGTGATATTTACCCAGTACGCCTGCACCGAGAATACCCATTTTCAATTTTGCGCCCATGATCGTGTCTCCTGGTAATTAACTTACAGTTATTGTAACGTTGCTGCGGTAAGATAACACATTTTTTCCGGATTGCAAGAAAAGTCGCGAACTTTTCTTGCATTTCTCTTACTTTATGCTATATTAACAAACAGAAATTTTTTCTTAATCAACCACCTAAAAGAACAGGAAAATGGCAAAAATGAAAATTCTCGTTATCAATGCAGGCAGCAGCTCGCTGAAATTCACCCTTTTTGAAATGAACAAATCCGAAAATACCGTTCTCTCCAGCGGTCAGGTCGAACGCGTTGGCACAGACCGTCCCAACCTCATCTACAAACGTCCTGACGGATTCAAAAAAGAATTTTCTCCTGCCGGCGTGAAAAATCATGCCGATGCACTCCGCGCGATCTGCGGCGAATTGGTCAATGCGGAATATGGCGTTCTGAAAGATCTGTCTGAAGTCAAAGCAATCGGTCACCGTGTTCTCCATGGCGGCGAAAAAGTGACCAAACCGGTGGAAGTCACGGAAGAAGTCAAAGCGATCATCCGCGAATGTTTCCCCCTCGGTCCGCTCCACAACCCGGCGAACCTGATGGGTATTGAAGCTTGCGAAGAAATCTTCAAAGGCGTTCCCAACGTTGGTGTGTTTGATACCCAGTTCCATCAGACCATGCCTGCTGAAGCATATCTGTATGCGATCCCCTATGAATTCTACAAAGAACACGGCATCCGTAAATACGGTTTCCATGGTACCAGCCATCACTTTGTCACTCTTTCCACTGCTGAATTCCTCGGCAAAAATCCGGAAGATGTGACCATCATCACTTGCCATCTGGGCAACGGCTGCAGTATGGCTGCTGTGAAAAACGGCAAATGTATCGATACCACAATGGGCTTGACTCCGCTGGAAGGTCTCATGATGGGTACCCGTTCCGGCGATATGGACCCGGCTGCAGTTCTCCGTATTGCTGAACTTACCGGCAAAACTCCGGCTGAAGTCGATACCCTTCTGAACAAGAAATCCGGCCTGTACGCGGTGGGCGGCATTGAATCCGGCGATATGCGTGACATCATTGCAGCGGCAGAAGGCGGCAACGAACGTGCTGCTCTGGCTCTGAAGATGTTTGTCCGTCGCGTTGTCAAATACATCGGTTCCTACTTTGTATTGCTGAACGGTCCGGAAGCATTGGTCTTCACCGGCGGTATCGGCGAATATTCTCATGAAGTCCGCAAACTTGTGTTGCAGGAACTTGCTTCTCTGAACATCAAGATGGACGAAGAAGCCAACAACACATTCCGCGGCAAAAAAGGCGTGATCTCCACTGCTGACAGCGCATGGAAAGCAATCGTCATGCCCACAAACGAAGAATTGATGATCGCAAAATCCACCAAAACCGTTCTCGGTTTGGATTAAGTGATTTGATCCCAAATATTGTGAGTTGGAAATGGCACGTATCCTGATTCTGGCAAGTATCAGCAAAGCATTCCGGAATTTCTCTTTTGAACTTCTGGAAGCATTGAGAGCTGCCGGTCATGAGGTGACCATTTCCATCCCGGATGACCCGGTGAATGCCGATTTTGAATCCATCGGCTGCCGGGTCATTCCGTCTCCGCTCAACCGGCATGGAATGAATCCTTTTGCCGAGCTGAAACTCATGAAGGAATATTGGCATTTATGCCGTTCCATCAAGCCGGATGTGATTCTGACATATACCATCAAACCCAATCTTTACGGCGGGTTGATCGCACGGTTCTGCCGGATCCCGTTCCTTTCCACGGTTACCGGATTGGGAACGGTGTTTTACAATACTTCCCTGCCGAATAAAGTGATCCGTGCCGGATTGAAATATTCCCTCCGTCATGCCTCCGCCTTGATCTTCCAGAATACAGATAATATGGCGCGTTTGGAACGGGAAGGTTTTATCCGTTGTCCTGCCCGTCTGGTTGCGGGGTCTGGAGTCAATCTGAAACGCCATTCCCTGTTGCCGTTTCCGCCGGAGGATGGGAAAGTGCGGCTTCTTATGCCAGCCCGTGCGCAGAAAGAAAAAGGCGTTTGGGAATTGATCGAAGCGACGGAACGGATCAAAGCGGAACATCCGGAATGTGAGATCCATTTTGCCGGTTTAGATGAAGAACCGGAAGCCTCTGCGTTGCTTTATGATGCCCATGAAAAAGGGCTGATCATCAAGCATGATTTTCTGAAATTCGATCAAATGCGGGAATTGATGTGCAGTATGCAAGCTGTCCTGCTGCCATCCTATCACGAAGGTATGTCAAACGTCATGTTGGAAGGTGCGGCTGCCGGACGGGTGTTATTGACCACTGACATTCCCGGCTGCCGTGAAACTCTGATTGATGGTGCAACTGGTCTTTTGTTTGCGCCCCGTTCTGCGGATGCCTTATATGATGCTTTAAAAACATTTCTTTCTTTGCCTCATAAACGCCGTTGTTCCATGGGCTTGGCGGGCAGGATGCACGTTACAGAAAACTTCAACCGTGAAACGGTGGTTGCTGCCTATATGGAAGAGATCCAGCGTTTATTATCAAAGAAAAGTATCTGAAAAACACAGTTGATTTGAAGTTCTATTAAATATTGATTCTGTGATGTTTATTTTTGCAGAACGTATTATTTTATTGTCATTTTCTCCCTTTTTTTTTGTCCGGAAAGATGATATTTTATACCTGATCGGGTATATTTTTATGTTTTTTACTTGACATTATACCCGTTCGGGTGTAATTATTAAGAATATTATGCACAAAAATATCCCACAGGTGAATATAAAATCTGCACGTCTGAAATCGTAAGGCGTTTTCCGGTTACATAAAACAAACCGGGCTTGCTTTCGGCAATAGAAAAAGCAAGCCCGGAGTGAACCGTTTTGCAACGGTTGTTGTTCGATCTTAATATTTATTTGATTTCTTCCAGTACAACATGGTCGATATAGAAAACACCTTTTCCATGAAGCGCAAATGAAACATGGATACCCTTCTGTTTTTGTTGTTCTGTCAAATTCTTTGTTTTGAATTCGCCGGTGACCATGATCCAATCCCGTTTTCCTTTGAGTCCGGAATGGGGGATAAAATTATTTACTCCGGTGTGGATCAGATTGTACATGGCAGCATTTTTGTCAAGGTCATACCGGACATAATAGCTGAGGCGGTATTTTGTATTTGATTTGAGTTTGCCGATAATGGGCTGGTCAAAACTGACTCTTGATTTTGCTGTTGTGCCGACTCCTTTGACACTCTGTCCGCCGGTGATGAAATATTCGGAAGAGAATTCCATAATGTCATTGGGTGTGCGCGGGTTGAACAAACGCCATGCGCCGACATTGGCTCTGATTCCTTTCTTTTTCAATCCGGTAAAATCAAAATCCTGAATCAGATTGTCATTTTTCTGCGGGACAAAAGAGATTTTGCCGAAGTTGTCAACTTCCAGGAATTTGAATTGCAGCCACGGACTCCAGGAATAGTGATCCGGAGAATCCCCGGCGTTTTTCCGCTGACGATTATAGGTAAAGTTGGCAGGGAAACCGTTTTTATCCAGACCGGGGAGCAGTTCAAGGGGGATACGGACGGAGGCTGTCCAATGATCCTGTGCCACGGTTGTTTGAGACTGGATTTTTCCGTTACCCCATTTTTTATAACCGGGATATTGCGCGGAGTAAACGGTATTAGCCGGTGAAATTGCGATCTGATAAATCGTTTTTCTGTCGCAAGTGGGATTCAGGAAGATTTCAAATGTGGCATTGGAGAAGAAGTCTTTAAGATCACCTTTCTTGGGATTGTAAACCAGTTCTCCTGTTTTGGGGTCATCGGCGCGGAAATCAATGACAAGCGCTTTTCCGTCATTGCGGAGTTTGACATTTGCTTTGATTTCCGTTTTTTTGCCGCGCAATCTGGAGAGATAAATGACTTGTTCTTTTCCTTCCGGAATGCAAGCAGAGAGGTTATTGGTCCGTTTTTCCTGAGCAAAGAATTTCTGCGATTTTTCCTGCATGAAGGTCAGGAAATTTTTTCTCATATAGCGGACACGTTCCAAAGCCTGTTTATTTTTGGCAACTTTCGCTTCAGCCTTCCGGAACAGTTTATCCCATGCCGCCAATTTTTCCGGCGTATAAATCTTTTTCCATGTTTCAAAATCAGTCGGTCTTACTGCAACGGGTCCGAGGTCGGTATCGACATATTCGCTGCGAACTTTTGTGACGAAGATTTCTTCCAATTCTTCAAAGAATTTCTTCATTTCCGGCGCGGCAGCCTGGAACATATTCTGATAATATTCATCCAACAGCTTTTCAACGTCAAGAGAGGTATCCCACAGGACTTTCATCCCGACGTACAGGTTGATTGCATCCAGAATATAATTTGTGCCGCTGTTATTCTGCATGAATGCGCCGCAGATATCCTTGCTGCGAGCCTGATAATATTTCGCGATGGTTTTCGGTGTATATTGAGGGGCACCCGGGGTAAAGTGCAGAGATGCGTGGGTGTCGCCATTGATGATATAATTCCAGAGCCAGACTTTTTTATTGATTTTTTTGTGCCATGCGGCGATCAGATCCCGGTCATATTTATCCAATTTTGCATTTCTGCTTGTCCATGGACCGGGGAGAGCCACCTGAACGAGAACGTTATCCGGCAGATCCAGTTTGGGTACTTCTTTGTAGAAATGATACGCCATTTGTGTGATATAGGCTTTAATACCGGCTTTTTTCACCCGGTTTGCCATGTCAGCGGTCATATCCCAAACCAATTCACCGGAGATAACACCTTTTTTACCGGAATTGTAGAATTTCTGGCAGGCATCACACAGACAGGGCTGACAGGCATCCTGCAGATGAACATTAAAAAATCCGGGATAGTTCAGTGTGTTTGCGGACCAGTGGGGGATTCCTTTCGGATACCGTCTGGAGGATGAAGTAATACCGCGAACCGTGTGCGGTTCGCCACGGAGACCGGAAAGAATGTCTTTGATCAATTCATTACGGAGTCCCGGATTGGTCAAACACAGCTGTCCGGCAAAGTCGGTATCGAATGTATTGTAGCGTGTTCCATCTTTTTTCAATGCGAAAAATTCCGGATTGCTTTTACCGAACCGGCTGACCAATCCCAGACAGGCAAGGCCGTGACAGTTGGGGATGTTCCGTGTTTGTGTACGCATCCGCAGAGATGCCAGATTGGAGCCGCGGATCGGGTCTTCATTCAGATACCATTGTTTTTTACTGTACCGGCGTTCCAGAAAAAAGCGGACGATATTGTCCGGACGGTCAAAAATATTCAGTTCGGGAACATTCAGAGCGGATTTTTTCGGGATGTACGTTCCGATCGGTCCGACAAAATAGAACCGGACACCGGCGAACCGTTCTACAAAATCATAAGCACCGAACAAGGTTCCGCGCAGATGGAGGAACGGTTGTGTTTTCCAGGAACGGTCATTAAGCAGTTTTTCAGTGTCACTTGCCTTGTCATCCCGTCCGGCAATATAGATATCATTGCCGATCGTTTTCATGTAGAAGGCATCGCGTCCGAGTTTTTCCACACGGATCCCGGCTTTCCGGCTCAATGCACTGTCGCCGAGGATGATCCCGTATGTTACACCTTTTGTACGGGTATTGCGTAACGGGATCTTGGCGGACAATACTTCATTGAGCAGAGATTGCATTTCTTTTCCGGCGAATTTTGCCGGTTTTCCGGCATCGTCGGGGACAACGATCTCAAAGTTTTTGGCGGTCAGGGTAATTGATTTTGCCGGATTCATTTTGATACTCCGCGGCGGCGGGTCAAAATCGAGAACCGGCATTTGTGATGCAGTCACGCACAGAGGCAAAAGACCGCACAATGTGAATAAAAGTTTTTTATTCATTTTTTTCTCCAATTTCTTTCTTTGATGCAACTGTCTGATTTTTCAGCGGCAACTTTTTTTATACTACTGTTTATTTCATTGCAAAAAAATACGTTGACGTCATGCGTATTGTTTTTGCAGATGATTCTTAATATCCGTACCAGAACGCGCGACATGCTTTCTGATCCGCACGTGTCCAGCCGGAATCGACACTGGCACCTGTGCGATATCCGATTTCTGCGACTTTCTTGGATTCCACATGGGTGTCAATATAAGAGATACTCCCCTTCTTGTTGTGCTGCCCTTTGATCTTGTAGTTGCCATTGCCATCACTGTCCAACAAGGGGGTAAGGTGTTCGATTTCTCCCAAATACACCATTTTTGTGGGACGTTTGATTTTTGATATAGGCTTTTTGACATAGCCGCCTTGATAACAGGTGTTGACACCAATGCTGTATATAGCATCGCCGAGATTTGATTTTGTTCTTACAGTAGGACACGCCAGCGTTCCTTTTCTTCCCAGTTCTCCGTAGGGTCTCCCTTGTGTCCCTAAATATTGAGGAATGATGTCTATCCAGATTACCCCGCCGCTTGAGGTAAATGTATTACGGTATCCCAGTAAATAATCTTTGTTATCCTGTGAATACAAATTACATGCTTTTGCCACCTGGGATACGTTGGAAAGACAGGTTGCCGATCTGCCGGTCTCTTTCACCTGATTCAACGCCGGAAGCAGCATTGCCGCGAGAATGGCGATAATTGCAATAACAACCAGTAATTCAATCAGTGTGAACTTGAAGATACTACGGTTTTGTGTTAATTTCTGTTTCATGGCAACTCCTTTCATGATTTTTTTTATATTCTGATGTAGATGCACGTATTTCCAGTTTCGGCAGCAGCAGAATCTGTTCTTCTTCCCGTTTCCCGGTAAACATATCTACGATACGCCGAATCATTTCTTCTTCACAAATATTGACGGATGTGATCGGGCAATCCGGATGGGTTGACCATGGGGTATTGTAATACCCGACCACTGCAATGTCTCCGGGGATTTTATACCCCAATTGACGGAGACGGTGTATTCCTTTGATGGCGGTATAATCCTGAAAACAGAAGATGGCATCAAATTTTTCTGTTTTCATTTTTTTGAGAAAATCGTCATCATGTTTTGCATAGATCAATGTAACATCTTCTCCGGAATCACGCACTGCTGCCGCCGCGCCGTCATAGCGGGAAAAATCCAGTAAACATAATAAGATCCTGCGGCATCCGCAAGCGATCAAATGCTGAATGGCGATATACTGTCCATGATTCCAGTCTGTTCCGACACCGGGGATACCGGCAGTTACAGCGTTGTGACGGGCTCTGTAATAATAATACAGTTTTGTATGTTTATGCAGTTCCGCGATGACCTCTGTCGGCAGGATCCTCATTTCTTCCCCGTTACAAAATATGGCGTCGAGATTTTTCGCATAGACCTTCAATCTTGCTGCCAGTTTTTCGGATTGCTCCTGATACCGCAATATATCTTCCAGATAAATGGAATATTCCGGATATTGTTGAAAATTGGAATAAAATTCATTGATAAACGAAGAAAAAAGATGTTTTTGCCCGGTCAGACGTTCCAGAATCAATACGTTGTTTTTATTCCCGCCGAATTCTTTATTTACATAATATCCGCTTCCGCGGCGTGCGGTAACGAATCCATCGTTCTGGAGTTTCAGCAATGCATGCCGAACGGTTCCGGGGGTACTGTACAATTGTTTTGCAAGATCGCGGAGTGACGGCATAACCTGACTTTGCGGATAAACACCTTTTTTGATATTATCCAGCAAAATCTGATATATTCTATCTTGATTTGATTGCGATTTTTTCATAGTCTGGGCCACCGTAATTTTTATCTTTGACCGTACTATATTGTTTTCTTTTTGGATTTGCAAATTCTGTTTACATTTTTTCGTTGTTTTTTAAACAGTCAAATGACATTGTTTAGAACAATGTGTTGTAGTTGTTCAATTTCAAGTTCACAAAAAATCCCCGTCCTTTTGAACAGAAGAAACGGGGGGGAGGAATATGAGTTCATTCCGTGTAGAAAATAATCAATTTTTCAGCATGTTGATCGGTAATACATAAACTCCATCGGGACGTTGATAGGCGGCATTGGATAAGCCGCAGATCACGATCAGGAATGATGCGGGCGTACCTTTATTGTCCGCAATCATTTGGTTTATGTGTAAAAGATTTTTTGCTGCATAATCAATTTGATTTGCTCCTAATTTGACTTCGATTGCACACCAGCGTTTATCCGGCAGTTCAATTACCGCATCCAGTTCATTGCCTTTGTAATCCTGGTAATGATACAATTCTGCACCGAATGTTTCAGCATATATCCGTAAATCTCTGATGCAAAGTGCTTCAAAAAGAAATCCGAAAGTTTCAAGGTCACTTATCAGGCTTTGTGTATTAAGTTTGAGTAAAGCACATGCAAGAGACGGGTCCGCCAAATGTCGTTTTTCCGCCTGTTTGATGCGAATGGATGACCGGGTTGCTGGAGAAAACGGCAACTGATTATCCAAAAGAAACATCCGGCGGTAAATATCAAGATAAGATTTGATCGTATTATCATCAAGCTGCTCTCCATCCTGTCCGCAGATATCTTTGCGCAAAACAGAAATACTTGCTGTTGTACTTTCATTTCGTGCCAATGATTTCAAAAGCAGATGCAGTTTATGAATGTCGCGTTTTGTTTCGTCAAGACGGTAGATGTCATTTTCCAATAACGCTGTTATGTATTCACCAGCAATAATGGAAGAATTTTTTAACGGTACATTCAAATTCCCGGGCCACCCTCCGCGTACGATTAATTGAGCTAAACACTGCAAGGAGATTTCATTGTTCAGGCATGGGGAAAATTTACCATTGAAAAGATCGTTCAGTGAAATTTTTCCGGATGAATCACCTGATTCATAAAGACTCATGGGGCGCATCCTGAGTCGTGCAATCCGGCCTGCGCCACTATGCAAGATTCCTTTACGATTTGGAGTCGCGGATCCTGTGAGAATAAATTGTCCTTTTGTATTACGTTTATCCACTTCTGCTCTGACGGCATCCCAAAGCAAAGGGACTTCCTGCCACTCATCCAACATGCGTGGCGTTTTTCCTTCCAAAACTGCATCTGGCGCAAGTTCAGCCAAACGTTTATTTTGAAAGTTCCCGAAAGCATCGCCAATCAAAAATTCACTGTTGCTGTGTTGAGATGAAGTCCAGGTTTTACCGCACCATTTCGGCCCCTCCACAACAACTGCACCGGCTGCCGTTAACATATCCTGAAGGCGTTCATCAATCAAGCGTGGTTTATAGTCAGATCGTTTCATTATATTTTCTCCTTTCTGCATATAATATAATTCATTCATTAAAATTTTCAAGTTCCATTCAGTAATATTTCCGGTTTTCATTCAGTAATATTTTCGATTTTCATTCAGTAATATTTTCGACAGGTTCAAAAAAATCCCGCATTTTCCGGATAAAGAAAATGCGGGATGGAGCCAAGTATTAATTTCAATCATATTAGAAATAAATAAAAAATAAGGCTTTTGTTTCAATCGTATTTGAAATTGTTGCTGTGAGGTATTATATTATCAAACATAATAGAAAGGTGGTGCATTATGGTAAGACGTCAATACTATTTGGATAAGATCAAGCCATTTCTGGGCAAAGGTATCGTAAAGGCAATAACCGGTTTGCGACGGGTCGGCAAGAGTGTTTTTGTCCGTCAATTGATTGAACTACTCGGCGAAAACGGTGTTCAGCAATCCAATATCATATACATAGATAAAGAGTCGCTGGAATTTGATTTTATCAGAGATTACAAAGATTTGAATAATTATGTGGAGGAAAAATCCCAAAACATTACAGGAAAAATTCATGTTTTTGTAGATGAGATTCAGGATATTGACCAATGGGAGAGAGTTGTTGCTTCGTGGTCAGGTAAACCGGAAAGGTATGATGTTGTAATTACCGGTTCAAATTCAACTATGTTTTCCGGTGAACTTTCAACCAAGTTGACCGGCAGATATGTGGAATTTCCGGTGTTCCCGCTTTCTTTGGCTGAATTTCAATATTTTTATCCGGAATATGAAGAACAGGATGAGATATTCAAAAAATATCTGCGTTATGGTGGTATGCCCGGATTACGTATGCTGGATACGCTCGCAGATGATACCGTTTTCCCTTTTTTAAGCAGTCTTCATGATTCAATCGTTTTGAAGGACATCATCAGAAGAAAAGGTTTCCGTAATGCAGCACTTTTTGATTCAATCTGTGAATTTGCATACAGCAACATCGGAAATCCGATCACAGCAAACAGTATTGCAAGCTATTTGAAAAGTCAGCGGATCAATGCCAATGTACAATCCGTTATCAACTATATGTCTGCATTGGAAGATGCACAACTTTTTTCCAAAGTTGCCCGTTATGACATCAAAGGAAAGAAAATTCTGGACATCAACAGCAAATATTATGCTGCCGACCTGGGATTACGGCATGTAAAATGCGGATTCCGTGCCGGTGATATTTCTCAAATGATAGAGAATCTCGTCTATGTGGAATTATGCAGAAAATTTGACAAAGTCTATGTTGGAGATGTGAGTTCTTATGAAGTTGATTTTGTCGCAGAAAACGCTTCTGAAACTTTTTACTTCCAAGTAACAAACTCCTGTAATGATCCTAAAACCTTTGAACGGGAAGTGCGTTCGCTTCTGGCAATCAATGATAATTATCCTAAATTTATCATTTCTCTGGAAAAAGTTTATTCAGATGATTGCGAAGGTATAAAAATCATCAGTTTGTTCGATTTTCTGCTTGGAAAACATCTGACGATTTGAGTTTATTCTTACTCTATCTCTGCCCCGAAAAGCGTTGCCAGTGCAGATTTTCCATTCTGTTTGATGAACCATTCCGGTGGATTTAAGGGCTTTGCGATGACAGAAATCCATTCATCCTGAAGCAAATATCCCAGAACATAACATTTGCCAAGATTGTTGATTTTTGCCGAGATGGTGTCGCCGATTTTCGGAATGTTTTTGCCTGACCATTTCCCTGTCGGAAGCTCATCTGTTCCCTGTAAAGTGGCGGTCAGATACATATAACCATAACTGCCATTGGCAGAGGCTTTCAGAGTAAACAGACTGTCGCTAAGCGTGAAAATTTCTTTGGAGTCATTACTCCAATTTGTTTCTTTGATGTGCTGTTTCAAAGCAGGCAATGCGGTATCATTGATCCAGTTGGTCAAAGCACACACCGGAACGGTATCGCCAATATGTTCCTGCCGATCCGGCATAAAATAGAGTTCTCCTTCTGCAAAAGTTGCTCTTGCTCCCCAGACCGCGAGATGATCGGCTTGTTTCACAGGTCGCAGTCCCCAGCGAAGTTTGGCTGTATCAATCATTTTCAAATCTCCTATTTCAGCTCCAATATACAAAAAATCCGTTTGTTTGGGGAATCAGATCAATAAGTTTCTTCACATCCGTATATTCCCGATTTTTATAGTAATGGATCAAGAGCGCATTGATTTTAC
>JAFVSW010000192.1 GCA_017503545.1 Lentisphaeria bacterium
GCTGTCTGACTCTTGCCGCCCCACAAGGGGGCTTGTTTTACGATTGATCCGTGGTTCTTCGTGCAGTTGTGACTTTTGGATAATATTCCTGCTTATAAACAAAAATCTGACAAAATCACTTTTTCAAAACCATATTGAAGTATAGAATTAAACCTTAAGAATATATGCTGTTATAATACACAGGCAGGGATTTTTATGTTAAATATGAAAAGACAATGAACATTTTAACATACAACAAATCCCGGCAGACCTCTCCTATCCGGAAATTTTTACCGGACAGGAGTGACGTACGCAGGCAATTTTATTTTTATTGCATCAAGGATAAGCACGAATGTTCACGACACAATGGGGAAGCTGTTATCTTGATTGCTTCGCCAGCTTCAAAAGCCGGGGTAATTCCCCGAGCAGATAAAGAGGAATATTCAGTAATCCGTCATCGAAACGTAAATTATTCATCGATGTTCGGATTGAAATTTCCGGATTATATTTCTCCCTGTAGGTTTTCAGCGATTTTGCTTTCAAGCTCAAGCCGGATTTTACTTCTACCGGTATGATCTTGTTGTCATCCTGTATAAGCAGATCGACTTCTGCTTTTCCTTTTTCATTATACCAGTAACATACCGGGGATATGCCTAACGCATAAAATTGTTCCAATACCAGATTTTCTGCCAGTTTACCTTTGAAATCAGAAAAAATATCCATACTTTCCGCAATGACCGCCGGGGGCAATTTTGCTAATTTCCGGAGGATTCCCACATCGCTGGGATAAAGTTTAAAACATTTCGGATCTATAACTGCAGTCAAAGGTGCTACCGGCGTTTCGACTGCGTTTACTTTTTGCACCATAGAAGCATTGATGAGCCATCGCAAGGCATCTTCCAAATCCTTCGCCCTGGCTCCTTCCCGAACTTCTCCATAGATAAAACGACGGTTTTCCTTTGCAAATTGTGCGGGGATTGCTTTCCACAGCATAAAAAGTTTGGGAATATCTTTTGCATCTATGTGCTTGGAAAAATCAGCCTCGTATGCTTGTAAAATAGAATCTAATTCCTGTTCTGCAATATTGTAATCATGGGTTTCCAAAAAGGCTGTAATTACAGCAGGCATTCCGCCTACGGTAAGATATTCCCGCAGATAATTGCTTAATTTTTGGCAAAAGGCATCAGCCAGAGGTTCCAGCGGAATTGTCTTGATATACTCATGCAGACTGGAATCGACGGCATGTAAATACTCATCAAAAGAACATGGTGTCATTTCTTTGATATCGACTTTGCCCACGGGAAATCCGCTTTTGCCTTTTGCCGCAAGGGAAAGTCCGATCAGTGATCCTGCCGCCGCGATTACGTATTCCGGGGCATCTTCACAAAAATATTTTAATGAGTTCAGTGCAATGGGGCAGGTTTGGATTTCATCAAAGATAATCAGTGTTTTTTGCGGTAAGATCCTTTGACCGCAATATGCACTTAATTGAGTTATGATACGTTTGACATCAAAAGGACCTTCAAAAAACGATGCGAGAGTGGAATCTTTATCAAAGTTGAATTCCACTGTATTTGTAAAACAGGTTGATCCGAAATGACGGAGAATCCACGTTTTGCCGCATTGTCTGACGCCTTTCAATAACAATGGTTTCCGGCGCGGTGAATTTTTCCATTCCAGCAAATCTTTAATAATATTACGCTCTATTTTCATTGGTCATTCTCCTTTTGATCTATGATTAAATATAGCATTTCATTCGAAAAATGCAAATTATTTTGCAAAATTCGATCGAAAAATGCAAATTATTTTGCAAAATTCGATGGAATCTGTGCCGTCAAAATTCTGAAAAAGTCAAAATATAATATGGCGAATAACGTATTTTGCTTGTTTGTCTTATCCGTATATCAGACCTATTGTTCCTGTACAAAGCAACTTTTTGCCGTATTGTTTGCGGATATGTGCGGGGTTGTTTATTTTATTGGCTCATTTGTTTTATTTTTGTCTCAAATATTAAAGTTTTTTATAAAAAGTCAGTTTGATATTGCGTTTTAACAGGTTATTGTATAAACAGGTAAGTAAAAGTAATGGACAGAGAAATAAAAAATTCAGAATTTTTTTTACATGTAAGGAGTAGATTTATCATGCGTCTTTTTACCGTTCTTTCTGCCTTGTTCCCTGTGGGAATGTCTGTCTTTGCCGCAAGTCCGACATTTGATCCCAATGATTACAAAGGAACGGACAGTGCCCGGATCAATCAGGCGATTACAGATGCCAAAAAAGCCGGAGTATCTTTCATCCGCATTTTCAAGCGGAAGGCGGACTCCGTTTCACCCCGGGAATATTGGCTTCTGGATGAAGCGATTATCCTCCCGGATAATATGACACTTTATCTCAATAATTGCAAACTGAAACTTTCCGATCAATGCCGGGATAATTTTATCCGCAGTGCCAATTGTGTGTCCGGTAAATTGGAATTGGATGTGATCCGGAATGTGCATATCATCGGTGAAGGCAACGTCATTCTGGAAGGTGCGGATCATCCCCGTGCCACCGGCGATGGCGCAAAAACGCTGGGCGTACAAAAACGTCAGGCTTATAGCAAAGACACCGCCGATACGACCAAGCGCATGACCTATGGTACCGATGCCGGTAAGGAAGGGGAACATCAGAAAGGTGATTGGCGTAATATTGGTATTTTGTTCGCGTATGTGCAGGATTTCTCCATTGAAAATCTGAAAATGGTCAATACCCATTGCTGGGGAATTTCTCTGGAATTCTGCCGGAAAGGCAAAGTGTGTTCCATTGAGTTTCAGGATGAAGAATGGCGCGTCATTGATGGCGTGAAAGAACGGACTCTCAATATGGATGGCTTGGATCTTCGTCATGGATGCCGCAATATTCTGATCGAAGATATTTCCGGTTATACGGGTGATGACTTGATCGCACTCACTGCCATTGCCTCTCCGCCGCGGGAAAGCGGAAAAATCGGCAGTACACAATATTGTTCCGGACATAAAGATCCGCGGGAGAACGATGTGTTTCATGTGATGATCCGCAATGTCCGGGGGTATTCCGGTGGCAAGTTCTGTATTATCCGTTTTCTGAATCAGGCGGGAACGCGTATGCATCATATCATGGTTGATGGTGTGATGGATACCTCTCCGGAAGGGCATCATGGTTTTACGACGATCTGCATTGGTTCGCCCCATTACAAAGGTTCTGCCGCATTGGGGGAAACGTATGGATTCCACATTTCAAATATTATAACGAATACGGTATATGCGATTGCGTTCGGTGCGCCGTTGAAAGATTCGGTGATTTCCAATGTCACTCATTTCAAATATCGCGAGTTCCATCGGCCGATTCAACATGACCGGCTTAAAGATTATCCCCTCAAAGCCTATCCTTTGGAAAATGTAATTTTCAATAATATTCAGAGTTTTGACCGGATGCCGAAATAAAAAAAACGGCGGGAGGCTTGTATAACATTTACCTCCCGCCAATTTGAAACATGTACTGTAACAACACCTTGACGGTATGAAACAGCTGTTTTAAAAATGCTTGTTCTGATTATTTCCCGAAACATTCCGGATAGACGTTATTCAATGCCCAACGGCTGGGAACTTCTTTACGCGGAGAAACCCATTTGCCATTGGTAAAGTCAGGTACCGGAACCGGCATCCCACCCAGAGAAATGGATTGTTCGGAAAGACAGGTGATACTCATCCATGCCGCACAGTCGTAAATGTCAATGGGGGTAGGAGTATTGTTGCGGACGGCGTCAAAGAACGCCATCAATGCCAGCGCATCGATGCCGCCATGACCGCCGATTTGTTTGTCCCGGTATTCCGCCCAGATGGGGTGATCGTATTTATCATAGAATTTGTCAATGGCATCCCATTCAAAACGTTCGTAGGGATTACCGGCATCATCCAGGATTTCATACCGGGGACTGATTCCGTCGATATAGATGCTTTTTGCATTTTCCAGCCAGATTCCTTTTGTGCCTTGAACACGGCAATTTCTGGAATAAGGACGGGGCAGGGAAACGCCGTGGGTCAATGTGATATTTTCGCCATTTGCACAATGGATTACAGTTGTCACGATATCGCCTTCATTGAAAACCATCCCGGGTTTTCCGGCAAATTGTTCCATCGCGATTGCAAAACCTCTGGATTTTGTGGCGTGGGAGGAGACTGTCATAAACCGGTTGCCCCGGTTGATATTGAGGATCTTGGCAATCGGGCCGAGACCATGTGTGGGATAGAGTTCGCCGTTCCGGTGGATGTTATGAAGACAACGTTCGCCGTCTTTGCTGTATGCTTCTGCCAATTCCTTGCCGATGCCATGTTCGTATCCGGCTTCGCAATAGATCAATTCGCCGAACAACCCCTGACGCACCATGTTGAGGACCATGAGTTCATTTCTGCCGTAACAGCAATTTTCCAGCATCATGCAGTTGACGCCGGTGGATTCGGCGGCATGGACCAGCTGCCACAATTCTTCGATGGACGATGCGCCGCCGACTTCGATACCGACGTTTTTCCCGGCTTTCATGGCATCACATGCGATTTTCAGATGGGAATTCCAGGAGGTGGGAGCAAGGATGGCATCCACATCATCCGCAACAAGCATTTCATGATAATTATGATATGCACGCGGGCGTGCAACGCCATGTTTATCAAAAATACTCTGAATCTTTTCAATACAGTCATCCCGGAGATCACAGATTGCAGTGACTTCCAAATGATGTTCTTCCAACATGAGAAAGATGGATGCAAGCAAAGTTTCCGCTCTGGGGCCGAGACCGATGATACCGACACGGACTTTTTTCTGTTCCGTCATATATTACTCCTTGATTTTATATTTTTATTAAGGTGGTCGCGTATACTTTACACCGTGATATTTTTTTTTCAAGTCTCTGCTATTATTTTGTTTGTAATATTTTCTTTCTGTGATATATTATCAGTTCCAAACTGTACAATATTTATGAGGTATGTTTTATGTCTTTGGATTCCACTTGTCATTGGAAACGTAATCTTGTTCTGCTCCTGATCTCTCAAATCCTTGTCCTTGCCGGTTTTACTGCCGCAATGCCGTTTATTCCGTTATTTCTGCGGGATCACATGAAAATCGCCTCGGAAGTGGACCGGGGACTTTACATGTCCATGTTTACATTTTTCGGAACATTCGGGTATGCATTGTTCTGTCCGATCTGGGGATCGCTTTCCGATAAGTACGGGGTCAAGATCATGCTGCTCCGAGGGACATTTGTCACCGCCTTTTTATTTCCATTGATGGGGTATTGTTCTCAGCCGTGGATGCTGATTACATTACGGTTTTTGACGGCGGCATGTGCCGGTACGACGGCGGCAAGTCATATTCTGATTGCCAAAAATACACCGGAAGACAAACAGGGATTTGCCCAGGGGGTTTTGAGTACCTCTGTATTCTGCGGTTCCATGCTGGGGAATGTGCTTGGCGGATTTATCGTACATTATTTCGGTTATCTTTTTACGTTTTGGACCTGTGGGATCACATACCTTATCGCCGGACTTTTTGTATTGTTTGTGAAAGAAAACTTTCAACGTCCGCTGCCGGTTTCAGAAACGGCGTATGTCAAAAAGATCCGTTCTTACCGGAAATCTCCGCTGCCGGCTTTTACCATCGGGGTTTGGCTCATGCTGATGCTTTTCGGATTATGGGGCTGTATCAGTTATATGAGTGTCCCTTATATTGCCATGATGGTGGAAGTCATTACCGGTCCGGAAAAAGCGGCATACTGGACGGGGATTATCTGTGCATTCGCTTCCGGCGGAGCTTTGGTTTCCGGTGTAGTGCTAGGTTATCTTGCGGATAAATTACCGCCGAAGATCCTGATGATTCCGGTATTGAGTATTGCGGGTATCCTGCTGATTCTGCAAGGATTTTCTCCCAATTTGTGGGTGTACGGTATTACCCGTACTTTGATGACTGTGTTTACCGGCGGATTGTCGCCGATCCTGTTCAAAATTCTTTCCGGTGCCACGCCGATGCGGAAACGCGGAGCCGTGTTCGGCTGGTCCAGTACGTTCAGTAACGGCGGTGTGATGCTTTCCACGGTTTTTGCCGGATGGATCATTTTTGTATGGAATACCCGTGGGATTCATATTGTTTCCGGGGCTGCCATGATTCTGTTGATTCCGGTTGTGTTATGGATATTGCACCGGATCATGAATCAGCCGTTTTTCCTTGCACATTCTGCGGATCTTTTCAAAAAGAAAAAATAAGAGCTTATGAAATGTGACGTTTTATTCCGTATTGTCGGGGGAAAGAGAGTTTATGAGGTGGAAGATCATCACCATGTACTCATTCCCTGGGCGGAAGAGCGGAAACGGCTGGGGCTGCCGTTCCATGTGCTGACTTTGGATCATCATACAGACACGCTCCCCGTGTATACTCATTATCACGAAACACACCCCGGGGAAACGCATCAAATCCTGTATTCCCCGGAGACGATTTCTGATGCCTTGGATGACATGCGTCACGATGAACATTTTGATTTTGCGGTCAAAAATAATATCATCTGTTCCGCTGCCATTTTCTCCCATGTGAATTTTGCGGTGGATGTCAACCCGGCAGTCCAAATCGTCCATACGCCCCCGGCGGAGGGGGAAGAAGCGGCATATTATGCCCGCGTTCTGGAATCGGATTTTCTGACGGAAAATCTGAAGTGCGCCCCTCTTGTTGCTCCTTATGTGCTGGATATTGATCTGGATGTGTTCAAAGGAGAAAAATCCATTCACCCGTCCGATCCCGCCTGTTTTTATGAACTGATCCGGAATGCGGAAGCCATCACCATTTCCCGGAAACGGGATTGGGTGCGTCTGTTGAATCTGGATTATGGAAAACTGCAATATCCGTATTTTCTGGAACAGTTATACGCCCATATTGAGTCGGGCATCAAAGCATAGACAATGCTTCTTCCGCAATTGCTTTTCTGCCGGATTGTGCTTCCGCCCAATCCGCTTTCCGGTTGGTCAGAACGATTACAAAACGGTTTGTTCCGGGATCAAGCCAAAGCGTCTGCCCGGTCCATCCGGAATGGAATACGGTTTGCGGGGATAAGCCATCCGGGATCAATGCGGAAGCCATATTCCAGCCGATGGCGCGGGGAGGTTGTATTTCCGGCGGATTGAAGTTCTTAAAACACAAATCCACGATATGTTTCGGGAAAATGGAACCATCATTTTTCAACATCATCCGGGCAAATTTTGCTAAATCGGCAGCGGTGGAAAAGATCCCCGCATTCCCGAAAGGACGGGGGAAATATGCCTGCGCACCGAAATCGGAAATGATCCCCGGATCCGCGTTGATTGTTCGGATCGTCCGTGCCTGTAAACCATCCAACGGCTCAGTCCAATTGGTTTCCGTCATGCCGAGAGGACGGAATACGCGTTCTTGTGCAATCTCATTCAACGGTCTGCCATAAACCTTTTCCAACATAAAACCGAGGAGGATATAATTGGTACAGGTGTATTCAAATTTTGTGCGTGGAGGGTAGGGAAAATCCACATTCAGGATTCCCCGGTACATTTCATCCAACGTTCCGGTATGGCAATAGTTGATATTTACGCCGGAAATATGTTGTGCCAGTTCCCGTACTTTCACCGGCTGAGGCATATTACCGGTGAATTCCGGCAGATAATCCGTAAATGGCTTGTCCAAATCAACCAAGCCGTCGGCAATAGCGGCAAGAAGAACGGAATTTGTCCCGACAACTTTCGTGATACTTGCAATATCAAAAACGGAATCGGTTGTCATCGGCGTTCCGGTCTGCCAGTCGGCGCATCCTGCGGCATAAAAGATATGATTCTGTGTCAGATCACCGACAAGGACGACTGCCCCGCCGATCAGCCCGGAATTGATTTGATCAAGCACATTTTTCAATTTTTTACAATCCCGTTGTTTCAGAAAAGAGTTTGTTGAATTTTGCGCAAAGATCTTTTATCGAAGCGTTTGCTGTGAACGGGATAACTTCACTCTGAATATATTTGAGGCGCGGTGCCTGTTTCAGCAGACCGGTAATATGCTGCCAGTCAATATTTCCGCTTCCGGGGAGCCAATGGGAGTCGGTATCGCCCTTGTTATCGTGAATGTGACATGTCACCACATGGGGGAGCATTTTTTCCAATATTTTCTCATCCCACTGGGGTTCCATGTTCAATTTTGTTTTCCAAACAAGATTTCCCAGACTATCTTCGTAATTTTTTCCTTTTGCCATGATGTTGGCATGTCCGGCATCATAACAGAACCCGAGGGCATCCGTGGGGAATGATTCTTTGAATTTCAGCAGCATTTCCGGGGTGTTGTTCGGATGCCAGATATTTTCGATATTGATGATCACACCCAATTCTTCTGCCACCGGCAGCAATTCCGCCAGAGATTCCCGGATCAGGTTGTAATGAACGTCGATCGGTGGGCAGGGTTGCTCCCGGTTGTTTCCAATATGGATGGTAATGGTATCCACACCCATATAAGCAATGATTTCCAATTGCAGTTTATGCCGGGCGATCATCATGCGCCGTTTTTGGGGATTAAGACAGTTCAAATCCATTTCCACGCCGAACATGGCATGTGCATCTGCAAAGGTCAAACCTTCATTTGCCATTTCCTGCTGCATTTGATCCATCAGGGATTCTTTTTTCAGAATATCCCCAAGAAGGGTATCGGTCAATGCCAGATGCCTTGCACCGTTTACCGCAAATTCACGCATGACTGCACGGCGTTGATTTTCATTGAGACCTTCAAATTGATAAAGATAGGTGATGGGAACTGGATACATTGTTTTTTCTCCTAATGTTTTTTACGATTTTTCATAATATACTTTTGATTTACAGCCATGTCAACCTGTATTTTTTCTGTTTTTTTCATTTTTATGATTATTTTTGCCGGATTGCCTCTTGACAATCTGTGAAACAGGTATTATACTATACTTGAGAATATGATCAAGTACCTTTTAGAAATAATATGAAACACGATGAGAACACCACAAAAAAGCAAACAAATCAGCCAGTTACTCCGGGATCGGATCATGACCCGGTATTACATTCCGGGAGAACAACTCCCTCACGAGGTTGACCTTGCGGAAGAACTTGGCATTTCCCGTAATACATTGCGTTCCGCATTGACCGGATTGGAACAGGATCATTTACTGAACCGGATCAAGGGCAAAGGCACATTTGTTGCGGAACGGGAAAAGCCTTTGATTACATTGCTGCTGCCCTGTGAAAATTTTCTTTTGCAGGAAAGCCGGTCTGCCTATATCCTCCGTCAGATTTATACCGGAGTATTTCGTGCTGTGCGGGATTTTGATTGCCGTTTGGAGACCATTGCGGTGTCTGCCACCAATACGCCAACAGATATTACTCCTGGGTGTTTGGACAGTATCGGAAAAGACAGTCTTGTGATTTTTTCCAGTACCTGGTTTGAATCGATTTTTCAGCAAATCCATGAACGCGGGGCAAAGATCAGTCTTCTGGATGCTCAGTTGCTCCGTCCGGAATTATTTCCGTTCACAAAAAATTGGAATATTGTGGATTTCAATGCTGCCGGGGAAACGCAGCTGGCGGCGGAATTGCTTTATCGTGCCGGGGCACGGCGTATCGCCTTTGCATCCGTGTTTGTACGCCGGAAAGGGTATCCCACGCTGGCGGGCTACAATCAAGTCTGCCGGGCTGGCGGGCTGCCGGATCTGTCTTTATGCTGCGATGATAATGATTTGCAAGGTAATGTATTGAAAATCAAAGAAATGTATCAGAAAACAAAATTTGATTCTTTCATTATTAATGCTTCCTGTTTCCCGGCGGACTGCCTTGATCTTCACGGACTGCTGGATTTGCCGGAAAAAGTCAGGATCATTGTTACAGATTTCTGCGGATACCGTCAGCTGCCTCATGATATTTACGCATACAGCGCCCATAATCCGGTGGATTACGGTTACGAAGCAGTTAAAACTCTGGTTGCAGGGACGGAGAACCAACATTCCGTTTACAATGCGGAATTTCATTTTGTTCAAAATCAACAAAAAGTCAATTATGCATAAAAAAACCGAAAGGAAACACACATGCAGTACAAGCAAAAATCCTTTACTTTGATCGAGTTGTTAGTGGTAATCGCAATCATCGCCATTCTGGCGGCAATGTTGCTGCCGGCATTGGGGAAAGTCAAAGCAACATCCAAAAATGCCTCATGTCACAATCAATTGAAGCAGCTTGGATTGGCTCATAATCAGTATTTGAACGAATGGGGATGTTACGCTATGAGCCGTAATGGGAAAGATTCCGGTGGTTCCGGAACGTATTATTGGCCGAATGTCATAGCGCAATATCTCGGTCATAAGGAGGAAATCAAACAGAGTGGAACACGTGTCCCCAATTTTCTGATTTGTCCCGGAGCTGCAATACAGCAATCAGACGTCATTGCTTTCGGCTGCGGGTATGCTTACAATAATTTGTGTTTTGGAGAAAATGTGGATAAACTTGGTCAATTCGGCCACCGGTATATGAAAAAAGTTCGTTATCCCGCAAAAACAATTATGAATGGTGATTCCTGGAGCAACTGCACCAGTGACCGTAAAAATGGGAATATTGAATACAGTAGTGAACCCTGGAAACAGGTAGCATACCGCCATTCCAAAAAGAGTAATATCCTTTATGCTGACGGTCATTCCAACGGAGAGACCTGGCATCTGCTTAACAGTGAAGGTGTATATGATAATGGACCTTTCCCTTGGCAGGCACAATCACCCATGGATCAATATCCGCAAAAAATTCTTACCCATTATACAAAAAACATTGCGACAAAACCCTACACTTACGGGTATGATCCGTATGTACATTAATATGCAAAAGAAAGATTGTGTAGTATGAATATTCTCAAAAACGCATTTCTGTCTCTGCTTGCAGTCTGTATCAGTTCTGCTGTGCAGGGTTACGACCTCAACAACAAGGCATTGACTCCGGTTACGCACCGGAAAGCGCAATCTCACGCCCCGTTGAAATTGATCGATAACGGCAAGTTGCGTTTTGCTATTGCCATCGAACCGGGCGCAGAATTCAATCCGAAAGGACAGAAATGTTTCAAACGGGCGGCAAATGCCCTTGCAGACGCATTTAAAAAATGTACCGGGAAACGCCCGCCGGTTATTTCCACTGCCGATGCCGCAAAATATCCGTTTGTGATTTATATCGGAGCCTCCCAAAAGGCAAAGAAAGCAGGGCTTGACCCCATGAAGATTCCGGATCAGGGATTTATCATCCAGACATTCAAAAAAGGTGTGTTCATTGTCGGGAACGATTCCAGTGTCGATCCGGAATATCATGTACGGAAAATGGATTATCGCGGTTCATCCATCGGTACTTTTTACGGAGCCTGTGACTTTGCGGAACGTATTCTCGGTGTCCGTTATTTCTTCCCGGGACCGTATGGAACGTATGCCCCGTCGGTAAAAAATCTGGAACTGAAACCGTTTTCCTATCTGGATTATCCCCGGTTCCGGTCACGGGGCTTTACCTGGTATATGTACGTTTCCTTTGAAAATGATAAGATGATGAAATATTGGGAGCCGTATATGGGGAAATTGCCGAAACGCAATACCTCTTTCAGTGCTTATTGGCGTATGGGGTCCACCACACAGCCCGGCGGACAGCATGCACCGTTCCCCCGCAGACTTGCAAAAGCCTATCCGGATAAACTCAAAACAATTTTCTATAC
>JAFVSW010000193.1 GCA_017503545.1 Lentisphaeria bacterium
TCGATAAGACGGAATATATTTGGAATCTGATCAATCCGGCAGGCGGTT
The DNA here is from genome assembly GCA_017503545.1 of Lentisphaeria bacterium. Classification (GTDB taxonomy): domain Bacteria; phylum Verrucomicrobiota; class Lentisphaeria; order Victivallales; family UBA1829; genus RGIG8244. The sequence goes on from JAFVSW010000193.1 coordinate 49, forward strand.
CTTATTTTCTCTCCCGTCCGCGCCGTTTCGGTAAGTCTCTCACGATTTCCATTTTGAAAGCAGTTTTTGAAGGTAAAAAAGAATTGTTTCAGGGACTCGCTATTTATGATAAGCCGTATGACTGGAAAACATATCCGGTGATCCATTTGAGCTTGGGGGATTATAATCCGATCAATAACACTGTGGAACGAATCAATTTTTATTTGCTCGACAAAATCAAAACTATTGCGAGTGATTTATCCGTTGATTTGCCGCCTGTGCAGGATGCATCGTCCGCGTTTGGAAAATTGATCGATCTGGCAGCAAAGAAAGATAATGTGGTCATACTGGTCGATGAATATGATAAGTTTATATTGGATAACATATCCAATCCCGTTTTGCCGGATATTCAACGGTTGATGAAAGGTTTTTACAGCGTACTGAAAGATCGGAATGATAAGGAACGTTTTCTTTTCGTTACCGGGGTAAGCAAGTTCTGTCATGCCTCGTTATTTTCCGATTTGAATAATCTGACGGATATCACCATGGATGCCCGTTATGCGACCATGTTTGGTTATACGCAGGAAGAATTGGAAGCTAACTTCAGTGATCGGATTGCCGCTTGTGCCGGGGATAAGGATCTGGATTCATTCAAGAATAAAATCAAAGAATGGTATAACGGATTCCGTTTTCACAAAAAAGCAAAAACCGTTTATAATCCGGTATCATTAGCGCAATTTTTTGAGAACAGCGGAGAATTCAAAAATTACTGGTTTGCCACCGGAACACCGTCGTTTCTGATGGAATTAATCAAGGAAAAAGATTTTGATATTCAGGCAAATTTACAGGAATCCGTGCCGGAAATCGCATTCAGTGCGTTTGAGATCGACGATATTGACCCGTTGACTTTGCTTTTGCAGACCGGCTATCTGACGATCAAAGATACGGAAGAAAAATTTGATAGCACCTGGTATTTTCTTGATTTCCCGAATCGGGAAGTAGCCAATGCGTTCAGTGCATATATTTTGAACAGTTATACCGGCAAAACTCAGACCGGATCGGTGAAATTTGTTGCGGAAATTGCGACATCATTGCTGAAAAATGATCTCAAGAAATTACGAAAGATCATGGAAGTGTTTTTCGCCGGGATTCCGTATCCGGTACATAAGAAAAATGAAGCCACATTCCAGGGTATTTTCTTTTCCATTTTCCGACTTCTGGGGTGCTATATCGAAGCGGAATCCATGACAAATGACGGCAGGATCGATGCAGTCGTTCAGACTCCGAAAGCAATTTATCTGTTTGAGTTCAAAATGGATAATGATCCGACTGCATTGGCACAGATCAAGAAAAAAGAATATTTTCAGAAATACTTGCTGGATGAACGTGATATTTATATTTTCGGTGTAAACTTTGATACGGATAAAGGCAATCTCATCGGTTGGGAAGAAGAAAAATTGCAGCGGGATAACGCCTGATCTTTTTTTTTCTTCCTCCCCATTCCGGTTTCGTTTCTTTATTCTTTTATGAGAATCACACTGTCTTTTGCAAAGACCGTGTCGATGTAAAGATGTCCATTATCGCTATTGATCTCTGTCTTGACCGTTTTGCCATCCACATACACTTTTGCTTTTGCGGATGCCGCAAATTCCATGGGATAATGTCCCGCATATCCGATCCGGAACGAAAGTTCTTTGCCATTCGTTTCAAGAGCATGGATCGGCGCACCGTAAGTGGTAAGCAGTACCGGACCCGAAAACGGAGTATTGGATCGTTTGATTTTCCAGATATTCTTACCGCGTTTCAGAAGATCAACAGGCAACTGCATAGAACCCTTGACAGCTTTTCCGTTCAGTGTCATGGTGCAATATTTCCCTTTGCCGGAGATTTCAATGGCAACAGAACTGGATTTCAAGTTGATTTGATCCAGAGTGATCACATGGTCATCATCCGCCGGGATGTAATATAATCCGCCTCCATGCCGTCCGATTCCTGCCAGTCCGGTACGGATCGCTTCACAAGCCGAAGTGGATGAGAATGTCTGCCAATCGCAAACCTGTCCTTCATTGCCTAAACAGCCGGAATAATTGAATGTTTCAATGGCACACTTGTAATGATCAAAAATATTCAGATATCCAGTGACCATCCGGTAGGCATTTTCCATATTTCCAGCGAGACGAGCCAATTTTGATTCATGTCCGAGATGCTGATTCATGTGGACGGATTTCCACATTTCGCAAGTGATCATGGTATTCCATGCGACAGCTGTCGTTCCTGCCGGATGATACAACTTTTTCGCATGATAAGCGGCAAGCGGTTTCAAGATGGAGCGCATCAGGTAAGTGCCAAACGGATAATCGATCCCCAGTGTGGATGTATTCTGGAATGCAACCGTTTTTCCGTGGGTCAGGTCTTCCCTGATTCCGCTGTAAAGGAAACCTTCTTTTTTATCATAAAAACCTTTGATGAAAGATTTTTCGATTTTGGGAATGAGTGGTGCAACTTCAGCAATCAAATCAGGATCGTTGTGACGGTATCCGATATTTTCCAGAACGCGCAACGCGCCGTACCACCATCCGTTGACACATGGGGCAGGGTACAAACCATCAAGATCCAATTCTGTGGGATCATCCACCCCGCAATTCAAATAAGAAACGACAAGTCCGGTTTCGGGAGAAGTCAATTTGATCTGACTTTTCAATGCCCGTTTCAAAAAGGTCATGGCTTTTTCAAAAAATGCCATATCATAATCAAAAGAGAGGATTTCTTCCAGCATCAATACCATTTGTGAAACGACCCAGCCGGATAATTCCAGATACGGATAATCAATCAGATTGCAATACAAATCTTTTGCTATCTGAAATTGACCCTGCCAGAGAAAATCCCGGATCGGGGAAACGGAATCCCACAGATAAAACACGCCGTATTTGAATTGCGCCGCACGAATCGCAGGATCATTGCGCAGAACCAGACTGTTCAGATATGCCGGTGAACATTTCATCAATTCCGTTGCCGCAGGAATACCTTTGATCTCTGCAACGGCAGTCTGTTTTTCGATACGGGAGATAAAATTGCGTTTCTGCCGGTCGATTGCCGGATAATCGCTGCCGCCATTTTTCAGATTTTCACGTAATGCCTGTTCCGTGGTAAAAATTCCCATTGCGGCGTAAAGCACATCTTTTTTACCCCATTTACCCTGAACGATCCAGAGATTTTCATTTTCATCAAGGGTGATGGAAGTGGATAATTTGATTCCGAGATAGTATGTTTCCGTCTGGAAGGGAAATTCCAGTTTTCCGGGCCAGAACAGCAGATTTTCTTTTTTGTCGAAAACCGGCGCATCCCATTTCAACATACCGGACGCATTTTTGAACGGTTTATCCCGATCAAACGGAAATTCTGCACGTGCGGCATGGAGATCATTACCATTTCCGCAGTGTTGATTTTTGTTGGAACGGAATTCACCGTTGAAAAGATGATATTTGCTGATGGGAATGATCAATTTTTCCGGATTCTTTTTATTCCGTTTGAATTGAAAACGGAGCTGTCCGTTATCAATGATCATGCCGAGTGATTTTCCGTTTACCCCCCAGGGGAGAATTTCCGGATCAAGAGGTTCATGATACAATAATTGACCGTCTTTTTCTTCCGAAAGAAATTGGATCGCCGGACCGTATAAGGGACGTCCATGCGCTCTGCCGCGTACACGGGAAATAATGGGAACGGCGCAAGTATCCTGATACACTCTGCCGTCTTCATGTTTATACGAAGTCAGGAGCGACATTTCCAGAATTCCGCCGTAACGATCCATGTGCAAAGCAAGTTCCCCATCTCCGAACGCACGTTGATATTCCGGAAAACGGCCTGTCAATTTAAAAGTATTCATAAAATCTGTACTCCTCTAATAAACGTTTTTATAAAACGTTTGAAATATATATCCCAAGTTTTGAAAAATCAAGTCTGATAAAACGAAAAAGAATAATTTTATTTGTAGAAAATGAACCGTCATTGTAAAATATAGTCATGAGTGACAAAAAATGCGATTTGACAATTGCGGTTTGGGTTGTATATTACCGTATGTTTATCGAATATAAATGAGAATCAATAAAGGAGAACAAAATGTTCCGTATTCCATCTATCACTGAGTCATGGAAAATCTTTCTCAACGCCGTGCTTGCCGGATTGTTTATCGGTATTGCCGGAACCGTTTATCTGGCTTGTCCGTATCCTGTACTCGGCGCATTTCTGTTCGCATTCGGACTGCTGACAATTGTATGCAACGGGTTCAAACTCTACACGGGAGCGATTGGATATCTTGCCGTTCAAGGGAAGAATTGGTTCTATTATCTGTTTGTCTTATTGTGGATCTGGCTCGGCAATCTCCTGGGATGTTATGCGGTCGGTACTGCCGTACGCGCAAGCCGGTCTTATGAAGGTCTTGGCATTGCACCGAAAGTGGCAAAGATTTGTGCCGCTAAAATTGGAGATTCCCCGTGCAGTCTTTTGATTCTTGCGTTTTTCTGCGGAATTCTGATGTATCTTGCCGTGGATACCTTCAAACGCCAGGAACTTGCACCGATCATCCGGTTGACGACTTTGGTCCTTTGTGTCTCCGTCTTTATCATCAGCGGTTTTGAACACTGTATTGCCAATATGTATTATTTTTCCGTTGCCGGAGTATGGAGCTGGAAGGTCATGGCACTTGTGCTTTTGATGACCCTGGGCAATTCTCTGGGGGGAATGTTGCTCCCGGTTGCAGATAAATTGCGCAACTGATTGGTGGTTTTACACCGCAATTTCTTGAATGAAACAGGATTTGACCTTGAAAAAGTCAAATCCTGTGCTATTTTAAAAGCTCTGTGTAAATTTTTACAGTAAAACGATATGGAGTTGTAAGATTATGAGTGAGAAAAAATCCGGCGGAGATTTCCGTTATTCCGTGGGGGAAAGCAAAGTGCCCTGGCATGCCGTGGGTGAGTTTTTTAATGGTTCCGATGCATTGAACCTGGTCCGTTTTCTGCTGCCCGATAACGGCGATCCGGAATATGCCGCCGCATATCAGCAGGCTGCGGATGCCCTGGCAAAACTGGAAAATGTCGCCGGACGCGCAACAAAATTGACACTCGGTCAGAATGTCGCCGCAGCCGAACAGAAAGCAGTGGAATATTTCGGTTCCAAATACGCCTGCTTTGTGGATAACTGGACAGGCGGTATGGAAATCGCTTATAAACTTGCCGGTCTGAAAGCCGGGGATGAAGTCATCATGCCCGCCGTGACCTTTATTGCAACCATGGCATATCCGTTGAGCATCGGCGCAAAAATCGTGTTTGCGGATATCGACCCGGAAACCATCAATATGGATCCGGCTGATGTTGCACGTAAAATCACACCCAAAACAAAAATGATCGTTCCTGTACACCTGGGCGGCTATCCGGTGGATATGGACCCGATCATGGAACTGGCGAAAAAGCACGATTTGTTTGTCATGGAAGATGCGGCTCATGGTATGGGCGGTATGTATAAAGGCAAAAAACTCGGTGCCATCGGTAATTTCGGCGGATTCTCTCTCCATGAAGTGAAAAACATCAACTCACTCGGGGAGGGCGGTGTTCTTCTGGCGAACGATGATTTTGCCGGAAAACAGCTTGCCAATGCCCGTTTCCTCGGTTTGGACTTTACCAGAAAGATCAAAGACTGGTTGTATGATATTTCTCCGCTGATCGACCGCTTCGGCAACATTCAGGTGGCACAGAATCATTCTGTTACAGAAATTCAGGCGGTCGGCTTGCTTCTCCAGATGCAGCGTTTGGATGAAATCATTGCCATCCGCCGGAAAGCTGCGGAATACATGAACAGTGTCCTTTCACAGGAAAAAGGTATTCTGGTGGAAAAAGCCGATACTGCAGAAACTTACGGCACACACCACCTGTATCTGCTCCGGATCGATCCGGAAATCTGCGGCGGCAATATTCAGACATTGTCAAAGAAACTGGCTGAAAAAGGTCTGACCAATATTACTCACTTCGGCCCCATGTATCGTTTCAAGATCATGAAAGATATGGGCTACGACGAAGAAGCGATTGCGGCAACCTGTCCCAACACAGAACGTATGTTCTATCATTCCTACACCCATCTGCCGCTGTATCCGTTGACGGAAGAACAGCTGGTTTACCAGGCAAAAGCCGTTGTGGAAGCGGTCCGGGAAATGAAAGCGGGTAAATAATAATTTCCGTTTGACACGATTTATTCCCAAAAAACAGGTGTGATCTCCCAATAGAGGCGGTCACATCTGTTTTTTTTCTGTATTTTCAGAATAAAAAATTTGCAATCGGAACGAAAAATGGTATATTTTCCTGTGTTTTATACGGAAGAGGCAATTTCAAAAGTCTTCAAAAATGCCTGAAAAACCTTGTTGCGATCTGAAAACGGAGCGTTTTCGGTAGTTATTCTACGAATAGCTACACTCAAACTACCATTTTCATCTCATCAACAATCTTTTTTCAGTCAA
>JAFVSW010000194.1 GCA_017503545.1 Lentisphaeria bacterium
CGCCTCCCCGAACCCCACCACTTTCCCTCAAAAACTTCAGGATCGGATCAAAATTTTTTCCTGCGGAAAAATCTTTTGATCCTTGCCTTTGTTTTTTGAAGAACTTGAGTGTGTATAAGTCTGTAAAGTTCTCTGACAGACTGCTCATGCTCATTTTTTTGAGGGAATACAACGGCAAAACCTCTATTTTACAAGCAGTACTCACAAGCAGCTCAATAAGCGTAAATTGTTTTTTCATGGTGTCACCTTTCTTTGTTATGAAACCGTTTTTTTTGATTTTGAGTCTTTTTGCATAAAAAATAATTTGCTATTATTCGTTGATAATGCTATATTATACAATAAGAAATAATATAAAACAATAGCACTTTGTGCAAATAATTTGAGGTTTTGTGCTAAAATGAAATCAGTGATTTATCCGCTCCGTCAATTGAAACGAATCAGTAATTTTGATTACCCGCTGGATGAGATCGGGATCATGGTGGAACATTCACCCCACGTGATCAATAAAGTCCTGACCCGTTACTTTTTTACTTTCTCTTTCAGCAAGGAAAAATATCCGTCTACTGCTTCCGATCTGCGCCCGTCATTCAGTCTGCTGCCGCCGGGAACGGTGCTTAACAGTGACGGGACACGAGCTCATGACGAGTTATTTTTCTCTTACAGTACAGCATTAACCGAAAAGATCAGACACTTATTTCCAGGAATCGGAAATCAGAAATACACAGTATTTTTTTCTTATGATGATGAGTTCAATCGCAAGTTTATGCTTTTGAAAGAACTGATTGCAGAACGCAATACTGTGGGTGTTGCCGATAAACTTGATGTGCTTGCCATAGAAATTGTTATGACAGCGTATGTGAATTCGCTCCAAAGCAATGCCTCGTCGGACAGCATATCTTCAGAGGCAAAAATTCAAGAGATCGCACTTAAACTGAAAAATGGAGAAAAACTGGAACCTTTGCTGCGGCAATATGGTTACAGCCGACGGGCTTTTTATTATGAATGGGGTGAAATGTTTTCTGTTTCTCCAAAACGTATTCAGTTGGAAGCCAAATTGGAGCAGGCACACAAATTGCTTTTAACAACGGATCTTACGATTGCAGAAATCGCAGAACGATGTAAATTTTCCAGTCACCGGTATTTCCATGAATGTTTTCTGAAATATTTCAATTCCACCCCGGGGGACTATCGTAAACGGTTCAAATCCCGATAAACGACGGGATTCTGTTTTTCTTAATTCTGCCAGGGCCCGGGGAACGGGAACCTTCCGCCTTTTTTCTTTACAGACTCATGGCTGTGTGTGCGGCTGATTTCTGAAATCGGTCAAAGTTTCCCCTTCAAAGAAAGATACCGGAAGCAATTCTGAACGCGGCAGATCTGTTTCTCCGCCGAGAATACGCAGAGCCATAGATATTGCATAAACCCCCAATCCGTAGGGATCGTATTCAATGGATGAGATTTCATAGAGATGATGAAATTCCCGTCCGGTAATATAACCGCAGACAGAAATATCCCTTGGAACTTCGATTCCGATCCGGCGGCATTGTCCAATCAGATCTGCGGCTGCAATATCATTTTCGCAGATAATCACACTGTATTGTTTGATCAAATCCGGCAGAGTCCGTTTGAATGCGGAAATATTACCGACAGGCAGAGACGCGGGCTCAATCTCTTTCAGTTCCACGCCCAATTCAGCCGCCCGTTGTTTTGCGCCGGAAAAACGCTCCCGTTGTACTGCGATTGTGGATGAAGAGGAATAATGCAGAACTTTCCGGTGTCCGTGTTTCCAAATATTTTCCAACAGAATTCTGCCTGCGGTAAAATTATCCGGATTGATCAAATATGTTTTGTCTCCATTCCCGTGTTTGACCATAGTGTCCAGGCATAAGACCGGTACATCCGGCAGTTTTACGACCGGACTTTCACCGCCGACAAAAACGGCATCCGGCTGTAAGGCAGCCAGACGTTCGGAAAAGACCTGATAATTTTTGACAAATCCGATGGGCAGAACCGTCAGACTGCATCCGGCGGCATAGGCACTTTCTTCAAGTCCTTTAAGTAAGCGGGCATAAAACGAATGTATGGATGGGATCACACCGATATATACCAGTTTTTTGAGCGGGAACAATTCCTTCCGGAGCAGGATTGTTCCGCCGGCGCCCCGGGTACGTTTCAGATACCCTCTGGTGACCAGTTGAGCGACTGCCCGGTTGGCAGTACCTTTATCCACATTGAATTTCTGCGCAAGCTGATATTCGGAAGGGATTCTCCCTCCGATTTTGTAGCTGCCGTTTTTGATTCTGTCCAGCAGATAATCCACCAGATATTGTTCTTTTTCACCACTCATACTTATACCCTGTCAAACATCGGACGATTATTGATTACCTTTTAATATTAGCATGACAACGGTATTTTGTCAAGGAAAAAAACATTTATTTTTTTGCTTCTCTGTAGAGGCAATTTCAAAAGTCTTCAAAAATGCCTGAAAACTCTTGTTGAGATCTGAAAACGGAGCGTTTTTGGCTTGTCCGCCGTAGCCTTGGCGAAGGTGGATGGTTATTTTCCACACCTTGTCACGGCATAGCCGTAAGGCGACGCCGGAACAAACTACCATTTCCATCTCTTCAACAATCCTTTTTCAGTCAAATTTTGCCGGACTTTTGAAATTACCTCTGTATAAAATATTTTAACCGGGTCATTAAAAACTATGTTTTGCGATCATGTATCTTGACAAACGGAAAAAATTCTGCTATAGTATCGGTATAGGAAGAAAAATAATAACAGGGTCATTAATATGAAACCAGAAGAAAAACAGGTAAATTATCCGCCTTATTGGATCACCTCCATAGAGGATGTCAAACAGTATCTTGAGAAGAATGCGGTTAAGGGGAAATTTTCGATTGCCGGACATTCTGCGGGCGGACGTGAGATTTTTGTTTATGAATACGGGGAGAAAGAAGACCTGCCGCAGACGGTATCCTTTTCATCCGCCTGGACCGCAAGAAAACCGGAATTGTATACCCGGGCACCGGAACGGAAAAAACTTTCCCTTTTCATTTACGGAGCGATCCATGGAGCGGAAGTGGAAGGTACTGCCGGATTGATGAATCTGATCAATCTGCTGGAGCATGGTGTTGATTTACGTGGACGGCGCAATGATGCACTGTTGGAACTTGCGGAACAATATCGTCTCGTGATCGTCCCGCTTGCCCAACCTGACGGACGGGCCCGTTTTACCCGCAACAGTATGATCGGACAGAGTCTGGATGTATTCCAATATTATGCGCATGGATATTGGAAAGACGGGACACCGTGCAAATATCCATATCACAAAGAGATCATGCCGCTGCCGGTGGATCAGATGGAGCATCTGGGATCCTATTTTAACGATAACGGCGTAAACTGTCAGCACGATGATTTCTTCGGTAACATGCAGCCGGAAGTGGAGACCTTGATCCGTCTGGTGCATGAGGAGCGACCGGACTGTATTCTTTCCACTCATGCCTGTGAGGCTGATCCGGGGATGGGATTTCCTGCTGCCTGTTTAAGCGAAGAAGGTTTGAATATGGCACAGCAGATTGCCGCAAGCGTCATGGCGCGTCAGCTGCGTGAAAATCTGCATCCGTATCACCGGGTGAATTTGCGCCGTCCGACAAAAGGTTTTATTTTGCAGGATATTCTGTTTATGGCATCGGGCGGACTGCCTTTGCTGTATGAATTTCCCCACGGCTGTGAGAATATCCCGTTCACTCACGAGGAGATTATTGATTTGGGATTGACGTTGTTTGAAGAAATCATGAAGTATGGAGTGGAAACCCGTTTTAAGAACCGTTTTTTTTGATCACACAAACTGGAGAAATTGTTGAGCCCGGATTCGTTGTGCGCAAAACATACACAGAAAGACTCTAATTTCAGAGCCGATTCATCAGGAAACCGATAATATGAAAAACAAACTTATTTATGCCCTTTACGGCAGCATCCTGTTGGGATTGCATGCAGAAATCGTAAAAAATCCGGATCCCGGCACCCTGTGGCAGGAAAACGGAACAAACATGAAATTCTCAACCAAAGCCTACAGCGGCGATTGGCTCAATGTCCGTTGCAGAATCACGCCGGAAAATAATGGCTTTCTGCTTGAACCGAAGGACGGCAGTAAAGCATATACGGGGATCTGTGTCCCCGTTTCTCCGGAATTTCCCTATCTGGAATTTGATCTTGAAATTGTGGAGAAAAAGAACGGTTTTTATTTTCTGACGGATGTGGTCAATATGGGACCGCATTACAGTTTGGGAAAAGCCGCCCGGTCCGGACGTTATTACTACAATGTTTATGAAAATGCGCCGAAGCTGGCTGGAAGAAACGGAAAAGTATTTTTTGAATTTCGCGTATATAATGGAAAAGTCCGGATCAAAAATCTGCGGATGGTGAAAGAGCCGGTCATCCGCCTTATACTCAAAAGTGAGCAACTCAAGACGGATAAAGTTCTGACTTATTGGAGTGAGTTGGATTTTCTTGTTCCGGAGAAGCAGATTGACGGGAAAAAGATCAGCCTGCAGTTTTTTGAAGCACAAACAGGGAAAGAGCTTGAGTTCAATCATGCGGCATTCCCGGAGCTGATCAAAAGCAAAAAACATCCGGGATATTATGGAACGGAATTCAAGGTGGAAACATTCAGCCGGAAAAAACTTGCTGCGGGCAATGTCCTGATCGAAATCAAAGGTGTCGGCAAACCGGTTTACACCTGGCTTCCTTATACGTGGGATCCCCGGGAGAAAACATCATTGCAAAAAGTTCTGCCGGAAAAATATGACTGGATCAAAGATTTGCGAACGGATCATCCTCGAATTTTCATCAATCGGGACATTCTGCCGGAAATCAAGAAATACGCAGCCAAGATCGGATACCGTCAGATCATAGAAGATGCCAATCAGTTTGAGATCGACCCGAAACTGGTGGAGAAAAGACGCGGTGCTGTGGGGGCGGTCCGCCCGTATGATACTGTTCTGGTGACGTTGCCTCGTTTATATCAGGACGAAGCACTGACCTGTGCGTTGGCGTATCTTCTGACCGATGATAAAAAATATGTGGAAAAAGCATGGCGTTTTCTGGATCACAATCTTGCCGTTTATAAAGCATGTGCAGAAAAACGGACTGCCATCAGTTGGTATGGGCTCCACAGGATTGAAAATATGGCGGCATTGGATTGGATTTGGAACGCCAGTGATCCCGCCCGTTGCAAGAAATATCTGAAAGAATTTATTGATGTAAATATCCGGTATGCCCGACATGGCTGGTATGGGCCATTCCATGGGGTCAATGGTGGCAGCGGGCGTACCAGCGGCTTTTACGGTGATTCCAATACGGAACTTTACATGGGTGTTCTTGCATACAAGGAAGGGGTTTGCGATGACTTGGCTGTGGATATGCTGAAAAAAGGCTATGATAAATATCATGCCTGTTTGAGTTTCCGGGAAGAAGTTGCAGAGGATGACGGTGTGCTTGCCACAACTGCGATGGGGTATTCCGGCGGGCAATATCCCTGGGTGAGTTATGATTTTCTTTATCTCTGGCGTGCAGCATTCCGGAAACCGGTCAAATTGCCGGTTTTTAACCATTTATTGTATTACAGTGAATGGTTTCAATGGAACATTCTGCCCGGAAAAGGGAATGTGAAACTGCGGGAATTCGGGATTGGCGACAATGCAAAAAAGAATATGGGAATGTTTTCGATCACGGGGCATCTTTATAATATCCTCGGTGTTTACGGGAATGTGTATCCGGCAGAATCCGCCCAAATCGCAAAAGCAATCATGGCAATGGATGGTTTTTTCGGAGAAAATCCGAAGGAAAAGAAAAGAATCATCAAACGGAAAATCGCACCGCGTTATTATTACGGCTTTTACCGCCGGTATCTTTCTTACGGGCTTGACGGTTTTGTGCCGCCTGCCAAAGAAAATACGGATCAGCCGTCTCAAGTGTTGGCACGCCATTTTCCCATTGGCGGTCTGGTGTTTATGAGAAGCGGAAAAAAGGCGGATTCGACTTATGCGCTTTTCAATGTCGGAAGTTCTCTTGTTTCCCATAAGACAAGAGGAGATGAAAATCATTTTACGATTTTCCGGAAAGGTTATCTTGCCATTGACTCCGGATACCGTATGGATGCCTGGTATGCTCCACTCAAATATCACCGGTCATCCATCGCACACAACACCATGCTGATCCATGATCCGGATGAAAAATTTACGGCGGATGAAAATGTATGCCGTGCCACATTCAAGATGGCGCGACCTCTTTTTCAAGATACCCCGGAACAGGATCAGCTTTTCAAACAGCATGAACCTTATTTGGCGGATGCACAGGGCAGTCAGGATAAAGCACTTGGCGGCAAATGTACAGCATTCTCTACAAATTCATATTACAGTTATATTTGCGGCGATGCGACTCCGGTCTATTCTGCAAAGAAATGCAAGGAATTCAACCGGCAGTTTATCCATATCCAGCCGGATGTGTTCCTTGTCTTTGACCGGGTGGAATCCACGGATCCCACATTCAAAAAAGAATGGCTGCTTCACTTTCTGGAAGAACCGGTTGTCAAAGGTAATGTGACGGTTGCAAAAGTGACCGATGAAGGCGGGATCATCCGTTGTACGACCCTTTTGCCGGAACATGGTGTGATCAAAAAAATCGGCGGTCCGGGGAAAGAATTTATGGGGACCAATGTGAACTGGAACGCCCCGCAAAAAGTATTGAAAAATGTGAAATACGGCGGCGCATGGCGGATCAGTCTTTCCCCCGGCAAGGCATCAAAACGGGATTACTTCCTCAACGTGCTTGATGTGGGAGATCATCCGGTGAAAGATATCCGTTCTACGGAAGACGCGGAGTCCGTCACGGTAACTTTTACCACCGTGCAAGGCAGAAAAGTCACTGCCACATTCCGGAAGTCCGGAGCGACCGGCGGCAGGATCCGTGTGGAAGAGAAGGGGAAAGTGCTTTGTGATGAAGCCTTGCGGCAAAACGTTCAGCCGCAAGCCGGATTTCTGTATTGATCCGGTATTTTTATATCCGAAACTTCTGACCTTGACGGTTCTTACAGAAATATTTCAATTCCACCCCGGGGAGACTGTCGTAAACGGTTCAAATCCCGATAAACGGCGGGATTCTGTTTTTCTTAATTCTGCCAGGGACCGGGGAATGGGATCCGGGCGCGTAAATCGTCAAATGGGAGTTCCCGCGGGAGAATTCCACGATCGGACGCCAGAGCCGCTGCAATACCCGCTGCCTGTCCGGTAATATAACATGCCGGAATCACACGGATGGAGGCATGAACATAACGATCGGCACTGACACAACGTCCGCACGTCAGAACGTTGTTGAGATTTTTCGGGAGCATGACCCGGTAAGGAATCCCATAAGTTTCGCCGGGAGCATATCCTTCCTTACGGAAGATCCGCTTATGTTCCAGGATTTCCTGTTTTCCGGGGCGTGGCGGGTGCAAGTCGGCAGGGAAATTGTATTCGCCGATTTCATCTTCAAAATGCTTTCTGGCGCGGTAATCTTCTTTTGTCAACTGGTAATCCCCGATGATGCGTCGGGATTCCCGAACGCCGAGGATGGAGCCGGACCCCACGATTTCCGCCTTGGAGAAACCGGGGATATGGCGCCGATAGAATTTTTCGTATGCCCGTAAAAGTTTCCGGTTTTTACAGATTCCGGCAGTCAAAGATTCTTCATCGGCTGCATTGATGTCAAACACATGGGATATGTTCCCGACCATGATATTGGGGGAAATGGAAAATACGCCGGTATGATGATAATCTTCCTGCGGGAGTTCTCCGCTGCGGAATGCGGCTTCCAGCAATTCAGGCATTTTTTCATCATTATGACTGTAACAGCCGCCAGCCAGATAGGTTTCCACATCAACGCCAGCCCAGACCGGACACAATGTGGAAGGCATTACTTCGCCATTTTCTGCGCCGCTTTCATACCGCGCCCCGGAGCGGACTGCAAGGGTGCCATCGCCGGTGGCATCAATGAAAATCTTTGCTTCGACGGCAAAGAATCCGCTTGGTGCCGTAAAGACTGCCTGCCGGATCGTACCGGATTCGGTTACTGTTGCAGCAAGAGTGGAGTAATAAAGCAATTTTACACCGGCGGATCGCAAGAGTTCTTCATAGAGAAAACGCAAATGTTCGGCATTGATTCCATCGACACAGTCATATCCGATTTCTGCGGACATGTCCTTCAGACCGGACAAAATGCGCCGTCCATAGCCTTCGCACAGCAGTTTACCGCCGGTAGCGAATGGCATAAACATGGGGACGCGGGCAGCGGTACTCATTCCGCCGGACATGGCAGTGCTTTCAATCAACATTACCTTTGCGCCTTGTTCTGCGGCACACGTTGCGGCAGCACAACCTGCGGGTCCGGCACCGACGACACAAACATCCACGCGATAACGGACAGGGATATCGCAGGAAAATGGAATATTCTTACAATCTTTCATGTTCTGTAAAACGCTTTATTTTATAAATCAAAGGAACCAACCGGGGGAGAAATTCGCACGGCTGTCATCCGCAGCCCCGACGATCACTGCAC
Source organism: Lentisphaeria bacterium (assembly GCA_017503545.1). Lineage (GTDB taxonomy): Bacteria > Verrucomicrobiota > Lentisphaeria > Victivallales > UBA1829 > RGIG8244. Next base: position 8,599 of record JAFVSW010000194.1, read on the forward strand.
CGGCAGGGACTTTGAAATCAGCGGGAGCCCAGTCTTTTCTGGCGAAGTCTCTGACTTTTACCGTTCGTACTGAATTATTGCCGAACACGGCATTGAATTCGTATTTGCCATGCAGTGTGATGGAAAGTCTTCCTGCGTCCCCCGTGGATTCGGTAATTGCCCGTGGGAAATCTACGGAGTCATAACTGTTGAATGCGCCCCAGTTTTTACCGGAATTGGCATCTCCGGCAATGACGAGGCTTCCTGCGATGGAATCATATTTTTTCTGAGTCAGAGATTTTCTCAAGAGTGCAGTTTGTCTTGCATAATCGGCATGATGTTCAATAAAATCCGGGAATTTATCCCGCGCGGTGGGACATTCAAAGACTTTATAATTTTTCTTATGATAGGGGGTATATGCGCCGAAATAGGGATCATACCCATCCATCCATGCTTTCGGGTTGGATTGGGAAGGATATTGAACCGGTAAAGCGGCATCCATCCGCGTGTAATCATGGCGATACATGGTCATGTAGAGCCCGACCTGCTTCAAGTTGGAGATGCACTGTGTTTTCTTTGCTACATCCTTTACTTTTGACAATGCGGGGAGGAGCATAGATGCAAGGATGGCAATAATGGCGATTACGACAAGTAATTCGATGAGCGTGAAACTGTAATTTTTTTTCATAGACATATTCTCCTTTATTTTGTTTCTGCTTCTATTAAATCCGCCAGTTCCCTCCGCATGGCCCGGAGTTTTCCGGGGGAATTGCGGAAGTTGATCTTCATCGGATTTTTCGGGAACAGACGGCGCATTTCCGAATGGAGCTTCTGCAATTTCTTTTTGCCAGCCGCGCTTTTGACGGTTTGAGACGCCAGAACAAGATAATCATAATCCTCGCTGGCATCCCGGATCGTTTCCAGGCGGATTCCCGGCATCAAGCCGTTTTTACCGGGGTAGAACAGGACGCCACCGGTGGTATATTTCCGGATATCATCCCGGGTGAATTTTGCCGGATCCAGAAGCGGTTCGCCTTTTTTGCGGAAACTCCAATGGGTACCGCACCAATAGACTAACCCGGAATACCCGTAATCAAAATGACGCCAGTAGAACAGACGGAGGCGGACCGGCTGGTTATCGACGGAAAACAGGATTCCGTTATGATAAGCAAAGGTTTTTTCTCCGCGTTTTTGTGCTTTACGCATTTCCAGATCGACTTCCGGAGTCAAATTGGCAAGGGGCAGATTCCAGATATTGATCAACCCGATCAAGGCAGGAGTCGGGTGATAGGTCACCATGAAATTGACATCAGGGGCATTCTGTTTTGCGATTTTCAAATTAGCCGCCATGGCTTTGCGCTGTTTTTCGCCCCAGGGTTCATCCGCATAATAAACAATCCCGTACTTTTTCAGGTATGGACTGCTGTTGACAAAGCGATTGAGCCGCTGATAAAATTCCGGTTTTTTCTTCTGATAATCCCCGCCCGGCAGTGTGAAATAGGCAAACCCGGTTTCTTCGGCTTCCTTTACTACATTTTTGAATTCATCGGGGAAGACCAGCGTTGGATTACCCTGTGCATCTTTACCGTATTTCAGGGGGAGCCCCTGACGCGGTGCAAGGCGGTAATCTGCCAGCAGTTTCCAATGTTTCCTTATGAACCGGAAATAATTGTGTCTGCCTTTGATTCCGTATGCCGGTTCCACAAATTGTTCCCAGATTCCGATATCGGCCTGAAAATTCGGGATTTTCGGCAAGGCAAATTTCCGGATGTTCAAGGCGAGAGGGATTTTTTTTGTTCCGGCAGATGTCGTTTTTACAATGACATGTCCGGTATATTTCCCCGGCGTTGCTTCCGTAGGGACTTTTACCGTAATCCAGAACCGTTCGGTTTTATCTTTCTGCAAAGTAACCGTATCCCGTTCTGCCAGGGCATCGGGATACCATCCCGCTTCATTGGCAAAGTCCGTGGTCGTTTCCAGAAACAGGTCCACCTGGTGTCGGATCCGGGCGGAAATGCATGCCTTTTTGCCATTTGCATTGGTCAACGGAGAAATGGCGAGGGAGACTTTTTGCTTATCCTTTCCCCGGAGAAGGATCTGGAACGATTCACTTTCATTCCGGGCGGCATCGAGTGCAATTCCGTGTTCCGGGATTTGCAGATTGGTTTCTGTTTCTCTGGCTTTTACCATGGAGTCAAGAGTTCCGATCTGCAAATCAGGAGGTGCTGCCGTGATGTGCGCCGTTATAAGCAGCAGAAACGCACCTGTGGAGAGAATTTGTTTGTTCATTATTTTTTTCTCCGGTTCAAATTTATGATTTGTTCTGCTACCTGTTTGCGGAATGTACGGACTTTTTCCGGTGTGGAGAGTTTATCGCCGGTAAGCAGATTTGTCTTCAGCAATTTTTCCGCAGGAGCGAGCCGTGGATCATCCGGATTGGCTTTTTTCAAAGCATCCACTGCATTCCGCAGCATGTAGATGTATTCATAATCTTCAATGCCGTCCCGGTATGCTTTCAGACGGATCGACGGCAGGACACCGGTTTCGGTAGGCAGAAGCAGAACGGCATCGAAGGATGTGGAAGCTCTGCCGTTTGTCCATTTGTTATTGAGCCAGTTTGCCGTGGTCCAGATCAGCCCGCCGGTATACTTGTAGTTGAGCAGTTTCCAGAAGTTCTGTCTGGTATTGAGCATGGGAATATCAATCCCGTTTGCAGGGGAGGCGGGGTTGACTTGATAAAGGGTTCCGCCTTTTTCCAGAATGGTATCGGTATATTTGCTGTTTTCAAGAGTTCTTGCCCATACATCCACGTAAGGGATCATATGATACAATCCGGAGGCATAATAGGTGAGCATGACGGGGATCTTTGTGACTTTGCGCCATTGTTCCACCCATTGGATGTATTTCTGTTCATCTTTTTTGCCGATTTCGTCAAACGGGGCATAGACGTACACGGAATCCAATGCATTTTTGGAAGCAAAGAATTCGCCTTTTTTCCGGAGCAGTTCCGGATTGGATTTCAACAGCCTGGTGGAAATATTGAAATGGCTTGCACCTTTTGCACGGGCTGCGGCATATTCCTGTTCCCACATTGCCGGATCGCTGCCCAGAGGATCGTATCGCGGAGAGAGTTTATGTGCAAAGAGTTGTTCGCGGACTTTTTCCACATATTCTCTGTCGGACAAGGTGGAAGTTACATGTTTTGCATACCATTTTTTGACAGAACCGAAAGAATCGCCGCAGTCGGTTTTGAAGGCAGGGATGGCATTCAGAGTGAAATTCCAGACTGTGATTTCCAGCGGAATCTTAACCGGCGGAACATTATAGCAGTAGAATATGATCTCTGTTTTATATTTCCCGGCTTTGACATTGGGAGCGGCATGGACATCCACAAAGAAAAGAACATTTTCTTTATCTTTGAAAGAGACATACTGTTCATCTTCCAGAATAATTTCCGGGAAACGTCCCGTTTTTGCATCGTAGAAAGAGAACAATGCGCCGGTCTGGAGCGTGTAGCGGACCGGTGAGACTTTGACGGTCAAACCTTTCGGCAATTTTCCGCAAACCCCTTTCAGACGGAATGGATAATCCACACTGCGCGGTTTTGCTGCGATGAGGAAGGATTCCCCTTCGTTGCGTGCCAGTTCGATTTTAGCTGGGCCTTTTTTCGCTTTACGGTCCACATAATCCATCGGAGTGATCTGTTCCATACTGTCGACAAAGAAATATTCCATATTGTCCGTCCGTGCGAGAAGCGGACCGGCGTGAGCCTGTGGCGTTTCTTTCAGATTGGAATAATCCAGCAGAGGGAAGAATGTATCATCATCCGCAAGCGTGCCGTAAGCGACAGCATTTTTCAATTTGCAACTTTCTTTTTTTGCATTGATGATTTCCATTTCCAGGAAAAGCGGGGTATCCACATATTTTTTCATGGCAGGGAAACGGCATTGGAAATCCTGCGATTTTCCAACTTCCAGTTTGATTTTCTGTTTATCCGCCGTAGCCAATACGTTGCCGTTTACATCGGTCAGACGGGGGATGACCGTTACCGTTTCCTTCCGGACTCCGGCGATGCGTACGGAGAAATCCAATTCTTTGACTTTTGCGGAGACCTTATCGGGAGAAACGCAAAGGATATAATCGGGAGCCGCCGATGTTACACGGTCGAATTTTCCGCTGACTGCAAAAGATTGTGTCATTGTATGTTTTTTGCCGGGTAAGATGCTGACCGGTTCATAAAGCTGTTCCAACGTGTGGAGATTGTTCATATAGGAATTGTAATAGCGGTTCGGCGTAATATCGGTATAAAACCAGCAGACGCCATCTTCCTTGTAAGAACGGCTGCACCAGTTTGTGATGGAGGGGCTGGTCGTTCCCAGTTCATGATGTGCGGTACAATTGTTCTGCCAGAGACCGTTTTTTCTTTCGTGAGCATTGGTGATTCCGCGGAAATTATTTCTGCCCATTGCGGTACTGTTGCGGAACCATGGGTAAACTTTCAATGCCCGGTCTGTTGTATTGTGCATACTCCAGAACATTGTGATTTTACTTTCCCCGGGCAGGAGTGTGAATGTTTCCCGTAATACCACACCATCATCGAATGTTTTGCTGAACGTGATGGAAGTTCCGGTATTTTTCTCCATTTTCCACAAAGTCTTGTAACTCATCTTATAGGGGTATGCCGCTTCATGATTCTCAAACAAACCAAGATTGGTTTTACCCTCATGGTTTACGGTATACCGGAGGAATTCCCGCTGGTTGGTCTTATCCATACATTTGATAATGCGGGCACCCAGACGATCAAAGGTGATTTTCAGACATTCATTCTCAATGACATCATTGCCTTGAATGACGGCTGTAACACTTAATGCTGCTGTCATAGAAATAATCTTCTTATTCATGTTGCATTATTCTCCGAAATTGGCACGGTAAATTTTCATAACGTCCTGATACACTTTTGCATGATCTGCATTCCCGGTTGTGGGAACTGCAATGTAGCGAGACTGGCATTGCTGCCCTTTTGCCACTTTGGAACGGACAAAGTCCGGATGATGGATCTCCATTCCCGGACGCCAGCCGTATCCGCGGGAGAAACCGCCGACTGCAATGGAGCCGCCGCCGGAGAAATCATAAAAATCCAGTGACGGGATAATATACATCACTGCCGGTTTTGCCGGGTCTTTATCGGAAAGAACGGCCCAGGTGCGCAATTGATATTGTTTGTGTTTTTTTACTGCCAATTCCAGCGGTTCTCTGCCGGGCAGAGTCAGCATGATCAGATTGGAAGCGGCATCCAGAGAGGGCAGGGAACCGGAAAGACAATCCAAATCCTGTTTTGCAGTCAGAGTAAGACTGACAAATACAGCCGGAGAACCTTTGAAGGTCTGATAGACATGTTTGATTTCATAATTTTTATCCCCGGCAACGACTGTTGTCTTTGTACCTTTATCGCTGATTTCTGTTTTGCCATTGCTTCTTTTGATATTGCAGACAGCCCAACCGGAATTTTTCAGCCGGAGTACACCGGATTTTGCAACATCGGTCAGAACGGCTTTTCCTTTTTGTTCTTTCACCATCAATTTTTTATGATCGAACGCATAATCCTGGGCGAAGATCTGCAGCGGGATTGCTGCAAGAAGTGTGAGTGTTGCAATGTTCCATTTCATGTTCCTGGTTTCCTTTCCTTTGAGTTCCTGTTTGTTTTATTTTGTTGCTAATCTGTTTTATTTTTTGTAACATACCGGTTCCAGAAGACATACCGGTTCTGAAATTTTTTCTCCATTTTCGTATTGATGAATAAATGCAAGTAATTTCTGTAAATATTCATCATCATCAAATCCAACATAAACGTCCGGTTGATTTTCACAGTTTATCGCACGACGGGAATTGCCGATGGCTGCAATCGTGATCTTTTTTTCATCCCCGCCGCTCCGTTTCAGTTCCGCCACTGCTCCATCCACAAAATAATCATTGGAACAAAGCAGTACATCGGGCAGCGGATCTCCTTTATCCAGCATCGCAGCAACGGCTTCCGCGCCGCACTCTTTCTGCCAGCAATCATGTGTATGAAAAATGGGAATATGGGCGGGTGCGCCGGAGAGTTCGCTGATCCGGGAACAGAATCCGTTTTGCTGTGCGGAAAGATTACATTCCATGTTATCCGTTCCCAGAATGGCAAAGGAACGTTTGCCCATATCCCATACCGTTTCCGCAATCAATTCTCCCGCGCGGAAAAAATTCCCATGTACCAGTGGAATTTGCTTGTGTGTTTCATCAAAACGGCACATGCTTCCCACACATTTCGGGACACAGGTCAGAAGTTTTTGCAGATATTGCCGGCTTTCCGGATCATCCAGCAATAGAGAATCACTGATAACCAGAATATCCAATAAGCCATTGGCAGCACAGTTCGGCAATTTTCTTTTTTGAATGTCATCACGGGAGATTCCCTCCATGATAACCAGTTTCTCTTGTAATATTAAGCGTGCATACAGGCGCATCAGGATGTTGTTGAAGTTTTCACCATCCGCAACCTGACGCAAACCATCTTTGCGGAGAAGAATCCCGATCATGCCGGTTTTTCCGGTTTTCATGCCTCTTGCCAGAAGATTCGGGCGGTAGTTATGTTTCAATGCAATTTCCTGAACGAGACGGATCGTTTCATCACTGAGGGATAATTTCTCTGCTTTCCCGTTCAAAATAAAGGAGACCGCCGTTTGACTGACACCGGCAAGCCGTCCGATTTCTTTCATTGTAATCATACTGTCACCTGAAAACGGAATATTTTGCTAATACGTATTAGTCCTAATATAATATGACGGTTGCAGAATTACAAGTCTCATTCCAATTTTTTTTCGTTTTTTATCCGTTTTTTTTCGCCGGTTTCGGTAAGGTCATCGCAAACAGCGAATTGAAAATCGCCATCACTGCGGCAAAGGCAAAGAGCATACCCACACCCCATTTCATCCAGATCCAGCCGCCTGCCGGTGCGGCAAGAATGGAAATCAGATGATTGATACTGATACCAGTGGATAAGGTGGATGTGAGTTCATCTTTGGTTTCCGCCAGCTGGCGGACATAAATATTGGTTGCCAACGATGTGGTACTGATCATGGCATCCAGCAGAAAGTTGATGCAAACAACGATCAATGCAATTTTTGCAGGGAAAATCTCTCCTGCGTATCCGTAGAGAAGACAGACAAAAAAGAGAATAACGGTATCCCAGATCATGGTATTGCGATATCCCCACCGGTCGGTCAGTTTACCTACCAGCGGAGCAATAAAGATATTGATTGCGGCGCAAATCCCCATCAGCAGTGCAATATTGGCGGTACTCATGCCGTATTCCCGGATCAATACGTAAGGGGCAAATGTCAGAAAGATCTGTTTGCGGGCACCGTAGAAAAGTTCCAGCGCATAAAATTTATTGAATTTCCGGTTGAAATAAAGCCGGGGGCGTTTCGATGGCACTTGCGGCGCATCTTTGGTAAAACTGCTGAGAAAACTGATGAGCATAAGAATGACAATCAGAATCCAGACCGCATGATACAGTACTTCCCCTTCCTGCTTCAGCCATGTGGTCCCCGCATAAAACAGCAATGCTACAAGAATACTGCCAGCCACCGTCCCGAAGTTCATGATACTGGTCAGATAGCCCAGTGATTGTCCGGCGTGTCCTTCTTTTGCAATTTGCATGGCAATGGAGGAACGGACGGGCATCACCAGATGTTCCCCGGTACTCCACAGCATGATGATTGCAGTCACAAATACTTTATCCGACGGGACCAGGAGCAGACCGGCGCCGATCATGGAGATCAATGTTCCAAGCCGCATGACTTTCCAGTCGCTTGTCTTATGGAGCAATGCCAGGAGAAAGACCAGTGCAAGCCCCGGCATTTCCCGGAAGAATTCCAACCATCCGCGTTCCACCGAATTGAGGTGATAAATGTCAGAAAGAAAGTTATTCATGACTGCCATGAAACAGCCGACACCGATCCCCCATACAAAAATACTGAGGAAAAAGGCGTAAGCGCCGGAGGCACTGCGGAAAATGTCAGATTTGAAGATTTTCATTTTGGAAACAGTCCGGGAAGGATTTTTTTTGATTCGGGGGCGGGGATCAGAGTATGATCATTTTCTTTTATTTTTTCGCAATTCCTGTGTATATTCTTTGCGTTTTTTCAGGATATTGCGGACATAATTCTGTGTGGAACGGATATCGATCCTATCGGCGACAGGATCATTTAATTTTTGCGGTTTCCATGCGGATGCACGCTGATATCCGGCATTGTATTCACACAACGCCAATGTTTCGCAATCCGTATAACTTTTCCAGCGGCGCAACGCTCTGCCTAAATACCAGGAACCGATTTCGATATTGAGTTCCGGGTCCGCAAGGGCACCTTTGGATGGTGGACGGCGGGAATAGTATTTTGCCCAATCGGCGACGGCAAATTTCGGCATGATCTGCATCAAGCCGATTTCCCCTTTGCTGCCAATGGTGGAAGCATCAAATTTACTTTCCTGCCAGATGACAGCTTTTAATAAAGCGGGGTCAACACCATTGCGTTCCCCCGCTTTCAGAATAATAACATCATAAGCCTTGAACCGGGCATAATATTCCATGGCAGAATGAACCCCGTTCCAGAGGATCATTGCCAATCCGGCGGCAGGGAGGCAGAAAAGCAGTAACAACGCTGCCGCTTGAGCTGAAGTCATGCGGCGGCGCGTTGAATAACTTTTTTTCCTCCGTACCATTTACGGCTTACACTCCTGCAGCAGAGTCGGCGGCTGCCTGAGCTGCGGCTTCCGCTTCACGGATTTTGCTTGCGCGTTCATACAATTCTTTGTATGTTTCTTCGTAGCGGAGTTCCTGCGGAACAGGAATGATACGCAATTCACGCAACTGTTTCATATCCACATTGGCAGGAGCGTTCATCATCAGGTCCTGTGCCTGCTGGTTGAACGGGAATGCAATGACTTCACGGATATTCGGTTCATCAGCCAGGAGCATTGCCATACGGTCAACACCCGGAGCAATACCTCCGTGCGGGGGCGCACCGAGTTTGAATGCATGCATCATGCCGCCGAATTTTTCATCCACAGTTTCCCGTGTGTAACCGGCGATTTCAAATGCCTTGTACATGATTTCCGGACGATGGTTACGGATTGCACCGGAAGACAATTCGATACCGTTACAAACAATGTCGTACTGATATGCCAGAATATCAAGCGGATCTTTGTTGACGAGTGCATCCATTCCGCCCTGCGGCATGGAGAACGGGTTGTGGCTGAAGATGATCTGTTCTGTTTCCGGATCTTTTTCGAACATGGGGAAGTCCACGATCCAGCAGAATTTGAATACATTTCTGTCGATCAGATCCAGTGTGTCGGCAAAACGGGTCAGCACTTTACCGCCAATCTGGTTTGCAGCTTCCGTCTTATCTGCAATGAAGAACAGAGCATCGCCGTTTTCGATACCGGCAACTTTCATCAGTTCTGCGATTTCTTCTTCGCTCATGAATTTCGCGATCGGACCTTTGCGTTCGCCTTCTTTGCTCCAGGTAATGTAACCGAGACCTTTGGAGCCACATTCTTTTGCGAATGCTTCCATCTTGTCATACCAGGTACGCGGCTGAACACCGACAACGCCCGGAACACGGATACCTTTGACTGAACCACCGTTCTGAACAGTTGCTGCAAAGGCTTTGAAACCGGAGTTGCGGAACATTTCAGACAGGTTGATCATGAACAACGGATTGCGCAGATCCGGTTTGTCACTGCCGTATTTGTCCATCGCTTCCCGGAACGGGATACGGACGAACGGAGCTTCATCCACTTTCTTTGTTGTGAATTTCGGGAAGATATCCATCAACAGAGATTCGATCACTGCGAACACATCTTCCTGTGTCACAAAGCTCATTTCCACGTCAAGCTGATAGAATTCACCGGGAGAACGGTCTGCACGGGCATCTTCGTCACGGAAGCAGGGCGCAATCTGGAAATAACGGTCAAAACCGGCAACCATGAGAAGCTGTTTGAACTGCTGCGGAGCCTGGGGCAGAGCATAGAACTGACCGGGATGGACGCGGGACGGAACCAGGTAGTCACGTGCGCCTTCGGGTGAGCTGCTTGTGAGGATCGGAGTCTGATATTCATTGAATCCGAGATCCCACATTTTTTTGCGGATCGCCTGGATGAGTTTGGAACGCATGACAATGTTGTCATGGAGTTTGTCTCTGCGCAGGTCCAGGAAGCGGTATTTGAGACGGAGAGCTTCCGGTGCGCCTTCATCCTTCACGATCTGGAACGGAATGACTTCGCTTTCGCCGAGGACTTCCATCTGTTCGGCAACGATTTCAATTTCCCCGGTCGCAAGTTTCGGGTTGATTGTGGATTCTTCACGTGCGACAACATGGCCTGTAAAGCACAGGACTGTTTCCGGACGCCAGCGGTCCAATTCCTGATAAAAATCCATTTTCGGGTCGATAACAATCTGGGTCTTGCCATAATGGTCTCTCAAGTCAATAAAGATAACACCACCATGGTCACGGACACTGTTGATCCATCCTGAGACGCGGACTTCTTTGCCCACATCTGCTTTGCGGAGTTCGCCGCAAGTATGCGTTCTGAATTCGTGCATGTTTGCCTCTCTGTAAAAAAAATTATATTAATGTTGAAAATTTCATATTCCGGTAATATAGCACAGAATTGTAAAGTCTCCAATTAAAAAATGAAAGAATATCAAAGATTCTTGCATTTTTTTTCATGCAAGCGGCAAATTACTGGCTGCTTTGCACATTTTGTCATGCAATTCAATGACCGGTGTCGTAAATTCTTCCCCGTATTGACGGAGCAGACGGCAGGTCGCAAAACCTTCTGCCTTCCGGTTATATTCATCCAGCCATGCCTGCCGTTCTTCTGTCGCCGTGCCGTCATAAGGGAATTTGAATTTCAGAGCAGTTTTCATCCCCATCCGTGCCGGTTTCGGCGTCAAACGCGCCCGGTAACAATTCTGTTTTGCACACAAGGTCGCATACAATTTATCCACCTGGAATGTGTACATGACTTTTTGTGCTGCATAGGAGTAAGCCGGGAACAGGGTGACAGACAGGATCAGGCGGATTCCTTTGGCTGTTTCGTATACCCGGACACCAATGCCTTGAAATTCGCTCCCCGCAAGTAATTTATCCAGCATTGCCAGAATTTCGGCTTTCGGTTCCGGTCGTTTCTTGCCGAATAAAGACAGAAACCACTGTCCGAATGTACAGGGCAGGGGGTCAATATCAAGAATCGTATGATTTTCAGAGTTCAGAACAGCAGCACCATACCGGTTGCGGCTGATGATATTGTGTTCATCCACCGTTTCCAATAATTCTTCGCAGACAGGGACTTCATATTCCATACCATCTTTGCGATCGGCAAAAAATGCATCCATTTCTGCCATTTTTTCATCGGAGGGACCACCGGCGATCCATTCTTTACAGTATTCCACTTTCCGGTCAAGAATGGAGTCGGCATGTTCTTCCGATTCATTGGAGCCGGCTTTAAAATGAAACACCGTATTGTCAATCTCCATTGTCCGCGTTTTCCAATAACGATAAATCCGCATATTCTGAATCCTTTTATTGAATGATGAACAGGGATTTGCCGGAAAATCAGCAAATCCCTGCGGAAAATAAGATCAGCGCAATTCTACGCCCAAACCTTTTTCCAGTTTGATACGCAATTTTTCATGCGCAGTATTGACTTCGGTATCTGTCAATGTACGTTCGCTGGAACGGAAGACCAACGTATATGCCATACTCTTTTTGCCTTCGCCCAGAGATTTATCCTGGAACAGGTCAAAGAGTTCCACACGTTCCAGATTGGGTACATGGGCGTTCTTGATGAAGTCCATGACTTTGCGGTTTTCCAATTCCGCCGGCGCAAGAAACGCAACGTCACGTGTCGTCGCCGGGAACTGGGAAAGCGGCTGATAATCCGTACTCTTTGTTTTGCCTGCAAGCAGAACATCCAATTGCAGAATCGCAGCGTATAACGGAGTGGTCAGACGCATCCCTTTGGTCAGTTTCGGGTTGACTTCTCCCAGATAACCGCAAAGTTTGTTATCAATCTTGACTGCCGCACAGACACCTTTCAGGAAACGGGGATCTTCCGCCGTTTCAAAGGTTACACGCTGAAGACGGCGCAATTCAAAAAGCTGTTCCAACATGCCTTTGAGATCATAGAAATCATAGGTCTGTTTCCGTTCCTGTCCGTAATATTCCGGGTGGATACGTCCGGTGAGCATGATGCCCAGTTCGTCACGTTCTTCCGGGAATTTTTCCGGATTGGCACAGAATACATGCCCGATTTCAAACATCGCAAGGTCCGGATTCTGACGGGATACGTTACAGCGGATCGCAGCAAGCATACCCGGGAACAGAGACGGACGCGGAATTGCAAGATCCAAACTGATCGGGTTGATCGGGCGAACCAGATCGTCCGCTGTGAAAATGCCATCCGCAGTAGCGGATTTTTCATCGATCAAACTCATGGTGAGGATTTCATCCGCACCCAGGGCACACAACTGAGAGCGCAATACTTCCAGTTTGTAACAGTCGTCCATTTTGAAATCGGCATTGAGAGAACGGATCGGAAGAGCAGGCAGCTTGTCAAGACCGTGGATACGGGCAACTTCTTCCGCCAGATCCGCTTCCCCGAATACATCGTACAAACGCCAGGACGGAACTTTGAAGGTGTTTTCGCCTTCCAGTTTGAATCCGAGGGAGGTCAGAATTTCTTTGATCCGGCAATCGCAAACATCCATACCCAGCAAACCGCGGATACGGCTGTAATCTGCTTCGATTACACGTTCTTCCACCGTTCCGGCAGAGGCTTCGCAATATTCTTCGTATGTGCCGCCTGCCAGTTCCAGAATCAATTGGAGCGCACGATGTCCAGCCGCAATTACATGATCACGGTCAACACCGCGTTCATAACGGTAAGACGCATCGGAGGCAAGTCCGAGACGGCGGGATGTCATGCGGATAAAGTCAGGCTGGAAGTATGCACTTTCCAACAGAACCGTATCCGTATCATCCTGAATACCGGAGTATTCACCGCCCATGACACCGGCGATCGCCACCGGTTTTGCTTCGTCGCAAATGCAGAGATCTTCGGTTGTCAAATCATATTTCTTGCCGTCGAGAGCAACAATGCTTTCCCCCGCAGCAGCACGGCGGACCACAATTTTGCCGCCCTGAAGATTACGGATATCAAACGCATGGAGCGGTACACCATGTTCCAACATGACATAGTTGGTAATGTCAACCAGATTATTGATTGGGCGGATGCCAACTGCATTCAGGGCTTTTTTCATCCATTCGGGAGATTCCCCGACTTTGACACCGCGGATGATACGTGCCGCATACAAGAGGCAAATATCCGTATCATTCAATGTGACAAGGGAGGTATTTTCTTTTGCATCACCGTTGCAGCAGCAGACATTGACTGCATCGGCTTTCAATTCCGTACCGAGCAGAGCCGCCAGGTCACGGGCAACCCCGATATGAGACAGCCAGTCCGGACGGTTCGGTGTGACAGAGCAATCGTAAACGGTATCGGAATCCAACAATTCGCCAAGGGGAACACCGAGTTTTGTATCGGCGGGCAGAATCATCAATCCATCATGATCGTTACCCAAACCAAGTTCCCGGGCGGAACACATCATACCGAAAGATTCCACGCCGCGGAGTTTGCCTTTCTTGATGGTGAAAGAGCCTTCTGCATCCTGAAATACCGTGCCAATCGTGGCAAGAGGAACAATGTTCCCCGCATCACAATTGGGGGCACCGCAGACGATTTGCAGAACTTCATCGCCCTTATCGACCTGGCAAACAGAGAGGTGATCGGAATTTTCATGTTTATTGCGGGAAAGGATCTTTGCCGTTACAACACCTTCCGGGACAGAACCGGTTTTATTGACACCTTCCACTTCCAAACCAGCCATGGTCAGTTTTGCGGAAAGTTCTTCATCGGACAAGGCAAAGTCCACATATTTTTTCAGCCAGCTTCTGGAGATATTCATAATCCATCACCTCAGAATTGATACAGGAAACGGACATCGTTGTCCGAGAAAAGACGTAAATCGTTAATGCGATGTTTCAGCATGGCAAGACGTTCCAGACCGAAACCAAAGGCAAAACCGCGGACTTCTTTGGGATCGTATCCCACATTTTCCAGAACTTTCGGATTCACCATACCCGCTCCCGCAATTTCCAGCCAGCCGGAATTCTTGCAGACATTGCAACCTTTACCGCCGCACATGACACAGGAAAAGTCACATTCCACACTGGGTTCCGTGAACGGGAAGAAGCTCGGACGCATACGGACCGCAATCTCACGGCCGAAATATTCCGATGCAAATGTCATCAGCGTTGTTTTCAGGTCCGCAAGAGATACATCCGTATCAATGTAAAGCCCTTCGATCTGATGGAAGTGTACCCCGTGTGTCGCATCCGGTGTGTCACGACGGTAACAACGGCCCGGAGAAATAATACGGATCGGCGGCTTTTCCTTTTCCATCGTGCGGATCTGAACCGCAGAAGTCTGCGTACGCAAAAGACGTCCGTCGGACAGATAGAAGGTATCTTTCACGTCTCTGGAGGGATGGCTCAACGGCGCATTCAATGCATCAAAGTTGTGCCAGATATCTTCCAGTTCCGGTCCGGATACTGCAACAAAGCCCATCCGGCGGAAAATGGCACAACATTCTTCGATCGTCTGGCTGACCGGATGTTTCCGTCCGGCGTGGGGACGGCGGCCCGGCATGGTGACATCGATCGCAGAAGCCGCTGCGGCAGAGGATGCCGTTTTTTCTCTTGCGGCTTCGAGAGCGGTTGTAATGGCGACTTTGACTTCATTGAACGCCATACCAGCCTGTTTTTTGTTTTCGGGCGGGATTTTACCCATCATAGGGCTCAAAGCAGTGATGGCACCGCTACGGCCGATGGTACGGTTTTTGACAGCTTCGATATCCGCTTCGGTCTTTGCATTTTCCAGTGCGGCAAGTGCCTCATCCCGAATCGTATTAAGCTGTGACAAAAGTTCTTCCAGCATATTGATGATCTCCTGATAAAATAAAAAAATGCGGACACGCCTTGAGTCAAGGCGGCCCGCATCGGGAAACAAAAATGTTCAGTTTACTCAGCAGACCGCTTTGGCTTTTTCGACCAATGCGGTAAATGCTGCAGCATCATTCACTGCCATGTCAGCGAGAACCTTGCGGTTCAGGGAAATTTCAGCCTTCTTCAGACCGGCAATGAGTTTGCTGTAAGTGAAACCGTTCATGCGGCATGCCGCATTGATACGTACTGTCCAAAGACGACGGTACTGGCGTTTTTTCTGTTTTCTGCCAACGTAAGCGTGAGAATTCGCTTTATCGATGGCATCATATACTGTACGGATGCGCTTGGAACTTGCACCGTAAAAACCTTTTGCGCGTTCTAATGCGCGTTTTCTGCGTTTTCTGGAAGGAACAGCGGATGTAACTCTCATGTCAGTATCTCCAAATAAATATGTTTACTGGTTAAAAACTCAAGCTCAGCCGTAGGGCAGGGCTTTTTTCAAACGCTGGGCGTGTGCTGCGGGAAGCAGTCCGTCCTGACGCATGTGACGTTTACGTTTGCTGTTTTTGCTGCTCATGAGGTGGCGGCGTCCGGGCTTGCTGATCATGTACTTGCCCGTTGCTGTCCGCTTCACACGTTTCGCAATACATTTGCGAGTCTTCATCTTCGGCATCGTTTCATCTCCTTGTGTTGATGAGGTTAATACTTTCCGGAAGGGCAGATGCCAGCCGCCCCCGGCGTTCTATGGCTGAGAAAACCTTTCTCAGCGTTTGGGACTGAAGCTCACACAGATGGACTTGCCGAACAATTTCGGTGTGCCGTCCGCAGTTCCGTGTTCTGCCAGATCCCCGGTAATTTTTTCGATCAGTTCATAGCCCATGTCAGGACGGGCCATTTCACGGCCTTTCAGCATCAACGTGATTTTCAGTTTGCTTCCTTCACCGAGAAACTCAATCCCGTGTTTGATCTTCGTTTCATAATCATGTGTATCGATATGAAGACGGAATTTGATTTCTTTCACTTTCTGCGTCGCAAGACTTTTCTTTTTCTGATCCTTCAGTTTCTTTTTCTGCTCGTAACACAACTTTCCAAAGTCCATGATACGGCAAACCGGAGGCTCACTTGTCTCTGCAACCAGTACAAGATCCAGTTTCGCTTCTTCGGCGGCCTGACACGCCGGACCTAAACGCATTTTGCCCAACTGTTCACCTTCCGGTCCAATTACCAGCAAATCGCGGTCCGCGTATGCCCTGTCATTTTTTAAAAGCAACTTGGCGATGGTAGCGCCCTCCATGTTGATGTTGCATTATTAATTTCTAACGGATAACCCGCTTTCCGCAGGTTATCCAATTAATATAGCACATTAAAATTTATTTTCAAGTTCAAATTGCAATTTTTTTACAAAAGTTGCAAGATCCATTTGTCCTAACTGGTCTTCACGGCGCGTACGGATCGCAAATGTATTGCTTTCCATTTCCTTGTCACCGGCAACCGCAAGTACCGGAATACGCAAGCCGCGCGCATCTTTGATCTTGGCTCCGATGCTTTCGCTCCGTTCGTCAACATCCACCTGGAAGCCCGCTTTCTTCAATTCCGCTGCTGCTGCACGGCAATATTCGTGCTGACGTTCCGTGATCGGAAGCAGGCGTACCTGGATCGGCGCAAGCCACAGCGGGAAGGCTCCCGCATAATGTTCCACCAGAATACCGAAGAACCGTTCCAGAGAACCGAACAAGGCACGGTGGACCATGTACGGCTGATGCTGCTGTCCGTCCGCTCCAACATAATGGAGATTGAAACGTTCCGGCAGGTTGAAGTCGAACTGGATCGTACTGGTCTGCCATTCACGGCCAATCGCATCTTTGATCTTCAGGTCGATCTTCGGACCATAGAATGCGCCGCCGCCTTCGTCCACTTCGTAGCTCAAACCGCTTGCGTTGATGGCTCCGACCAGAGATTTCTGTGCCAGTTCCCAGCGTTCCGGAGCACCGACGGCTTTCGCCGGGCGGGTGGAGAGATAGGCTTTGATTTCTTTGAAGCCGAATGTTTTCCAGATGAACAAGCAGAAATCAAGCACTTCTTTGATTTCGCTTTCGATCTGTTCCGGCGTACAAATAATGTGTGCATCGTCCTGTGTAAATCCGCGTACACGCATCAAACCGTGGAGAACACCGCTCTTTTCATAACGGTATACCGTACCCAATTCTGCCCAGCGGCAGGGGAGTTCACGGTAAGAACGGATGCGACTCTTATATACTTCAATATGGAACGGACAGTTCATGGGTTTCGCATAGTAATCGATTTCGTCGATTTCCATGGGAGAGTACATACTTTCCTTATAGAATCCCAAGTGACCGCTGGTTTCCCAAAGCTGACCGCGTCCGATATGGGGTGTGTATAGCAGATCATAACCGTGTTCCAAATGTTCTTTTCTCCAGAACGTTTCGATTACGTTACGGATATAAGCTCCACGGGGATGCCAGAGAACGAGACCGGGTCCGACGGTTTCGGAAATGCTGAACAGATCCAATTCCTTACCCAATTTACGATGGTCACGTTTTTTTGCTTCTTCCATGCGGAGCAAATAGGCTTTGAGTTCCTTCTTATCGGGAAATGCGATCCCGTAAATACGCTGGAGCATGGGATTTTTTTCGTTACCACGGAAGTAAGAACCGGCAACACTCATGAGTTTGAAAGCACCGACATCGCCGGTGTTTTCCACATGGGGACCGCGGCAGAGGTCAACAAAATCGCCACATTCATAGAACGTGATTGTTTCATCACCGGGGATATCGGCGAGACGTTCCAGTTTGAAAGGCTGATCTTTGGATTTGAGAAGAGCTTCTGCTTCTGCGCGAGTCAGTTCTTTTCTGACGAAAGGAATTTTCGCCTTGACGATATTTTCCATTTCAGCTTCGATTTTTTCGAGATCTTCTGCACTGAGATGTACCGGAATGTCAAAGTCGTAGTAAAAACCATCGGCTGTGGCAGGCCCGATATCGAATTTCGTCTCGGGATAAAGTTTCTGCACGGCAGCTGCCATGATATGCGCAGCACTGTGCCGGATCATGTCCAATTCGTATTTTGCCATTTTGCTTGCTCCTTCGGTTTATATGTAAGCATATTTTAAACAGTAATATATACCCATTATCACTGTTCTGCAAGTTTTTTTCAAAAAAAATACAGAAATATTCTTTGAGATAATTCAAAAACAGGTGATATCCTGCTTTTTTGCCTGCATATAAGGTTTGTGGGCAGTGGTTAGTGGGCAGTGGTTAGTGGTCAGTGGGTAGTGGGTAGATTGCTGCCACTGCCTATTCGGCCTATCCGGCTTATCAAGCCTGGGATTACGTAGAGCAAATACTTCTTGCGGGGTATTCTTTGTGCTTCCGTTTCCGTGCAGCAGCTCCGGAAAAGTGCAGAAAATATGACGTCGGGGGAGAAAAATAAGTGAAAATTGAGGAAAAAATGAAAAAATATTCGGATTTTTTTCAATTTCGACCTTTTTTTCGTTTGACTTTTTAAAAAATCGTATTTATTGTACCCGTAGATAGACCCCAGATCTGTATGAGAAAGTATAAAGTATAGGTTGACTGAAAAATAAAATCGAACCTCCCGGGGTATCTGCGATGAGGATATTCCAGGAAAGCAGTTCTTATGTTTTTTGGAATGCCTGTTGAACACTATAACATAACAACACTTGGAGGTTACACATGAAGATCTCAACACCGGAGAAGATTCGCAACTTTGTTGTTGCAGGGCACAACGGATGCGGCAAAACCACACTTTGTGACCTGATGCTGTACAAAGCCGGAGCCGTCGACCGACTTGGTTCCGTTGATGCCAAAACAAGTATTTCAGACTTTAATCCGGATGAACAGGAAAAACGATCCAGCATTTATTCCTCTTATTTGAATTGTGTGTGGGATGATGTTCAGATGTTCTTCACCGATACGCCCGGATATGGAGAATTCGTCGGCGAAATGATTTCCTCTTTCCGTTCTTGCGGTTTTGCATTGCTGGTCGCAGACGGCGTGGAAGGGATCGAAGTCGGTTTCACACGCGGCTGGAAATATTCCAAACAGTTCCTTCTTCCCAAATTGATCGTTGTCAATCGTCTCGATCGTGAAATGGCGGATTTTGATGCGGTATTGGAACAGCTTCAGGAAACGTATGGTGCGTTGGTTTGTGTACCTATGACAATACCTGTCGGCAAAGAAAATAGCATTGACCGGGTGATTCATGTATTGCATACACCGGATGCGGAAATTCCTGCCGAATTGAAAGATAAAGTGGAAAAGTATCGCAGTCAGATCATGGATGCGGTAGCGGAAACGGATGAAGCATTGACTGAAAAATATCTTGCCGGGGAAAAACTCACACCGGAAGAAACGGTCACCGGTCTTCATGCAGCCGTCAAGAGCGGTGCGCTTGCCCCGGTTTATGCTTGTGTATCCGGCAAAGATGTGGGCGTAAAAGAATTGATGGATGGGATTGCGGAAATGATGCCCAATCCGCTGGAACGTGTCCGCAAGACGAATGACGGCAATCAGATGGTTCCGAAATCGGATGGTCCGGCAGCCGCCTTTGTATTCAAGAGTGCGTTGGATCCGTTTATCGGGCAGATGGCATATATCCGTGTTCTTACCGGTACAATCAAGTCCAACAGTGACATTTATAATTTGAACACCCAGTCAAAGGAACGCATTGGTCAATTGCTGTTGTTGAATGGTAAAACACAGATTCCGGTGGATGAAGTTTGCCCCGGTTGTATTTGCGGTGTTGCCAAATTGAAAGCGACAAAGACCGGTGATACATTGGGTGATTCTCTGACGGAAAATCATCCGATGCCCCGTCAGACATATCCTGCTCCGGTTATTTCTTATGCGATTTATGCGACCAAGAGTGGGGAAGAAGACAAAATCATCAATGGTTTGCAGCGTTTGGCGGAATGTGATCCGACGCTTGTGATCCAGCGCAATGATGAAACGCATGAATCCCTGTTGGGCGGCATGGGTGAACAGCATATTATGAATGCAGTAAAGAATCTGAAAGCGTTGTCCAAAGTGGATGTGAATCTGGAAGCACCGAAGATTCCGTATCGTGAAACTGTGACCGGCAGAGGGGAAGCCTCATACCGTCATAAAAAACAATCCGGCGGGCATGGTCAGTTTGCGGAAGTGCATCTGCGTATTGAAGCGATTCCGGAAGGTTTTGAATTTGTGAATGCGATCGTCGGAGGAGCGATTCCGAAGAACTTTATTCCGGCGGTGGAAAAAGGTATTCACGAAGCGATGGAACGCGGTCCGCTGGCGGGCTGTCTGGTGGAAAATATGCGTGTGACGGTTTACGATGGTAAATATCATGCGGTAGACTCTTCCGAAATGGCATTCAAGATTGCGACGCGGCGTGCATTCAAGGAAGCGATGGCGAAAGCCAAACCGGTATTGATGGAACCGCTGCTCAATGTCAAGATCATGGTTCCGGATGCCTATACGGGAGATGTGACAGGCAATTTGAATCACAAACGCGGGCGTATTCTTGGTATGAGTGCGGAAGAAGGTTTGCAAGTATTGGAAGCCGAAGTTCCGCAGGCAGAAATGCAGAAATATGCAACGGAACTGCGGTCCATGACGCAAGGGAAGGGCTCCCACGAGATCTCCTTTGCCAGGTATGATGTCGTACCTGCCAATGTAATGAATGAAATCATTGCAAAATTCAAGGCGGAGAACGACGAAGAGGAAGAATAAGGCGTAAAACTGAACAATAAATAACCAGAGGTAATTTCAAAAGTCCGGCAAAATTTGACTGAAAAAAGATTGTTGATGAGATGAAAATGGTAGTTTGTTCCGGCGTCGCCTTACGGCTATGCCGTGACAAGGCGTGGCTACCCTGTGGGTAACCACCGGAAACGCTCCGTTTTCAGATCGCAACAAGGTTTTTCTGGCATTTTTGAAGACTTTTGAAATTGCCTCACCAAAACAACAATCAGGAGACCGCCGGAAAAAGGCGGTCTCTTTTTTAGCAAGAAAGCAGAAGTACGATTATGAGTCGGGATTTTTCAGAAGCGATCCGAACCGTTGACACCTTACAGAACCGGATGGATGAAGTGTTTCACCGTCCGAACGCAGACCCTGTTTACCACACACAGGAGGCCATCGCCGATGCCATCAGCGATAATCTGCGTTATTTTGATGCAGACCGGAAGGCGGAGCTTGTGGAGATCTTTTTTGCCATTCTGGAACAGGTATATTTCCGTATGGTCAAACCGGAAGAAAAGATCTCATTCTGTAATCCGGCTGCACCGGTTGGAAAGCGTTTGCCGGAAGTGGAAATGCTGTTTCGTGACATGATGCCGATGGCATGGGCTCTTTCCGCGGCATGGAATCCGCCGGAATTGAAGAATACGTATTGCGAATATTTTCAATCTTTTTCGGAAGAAGAATCGTTGGTTCTGCTGGAAACGTTGGAATTTCTTGCGGGATTATTTGAAGAGTTGAGCGGCTCACCATTGTATCCGGATGTGCATGAATTCTGGACTTGTATGGCGAAAAAGCCGGAATGTTTGCGGGAAGAAGATGATGAAGCCCGGAGCAAACTTCTGACTGTTCTGCTGGAAAAGAAAATAGCATCCAACGCCAAACGGAAAGAGTGAACACGCATTATGAAACTCAGCGGTCGCGTCAGTCAGCACGATAAATATCAAGTCGAAGTAAAATTTGTGTGTCCACTTGACCGGGAACGGAAAGTCAATGATTATCACATTGATATCTTTTTCTTTCTGCCCCGTCATCTTGGGATCAACCGTCACAGTTATTCCCGGGATCAATTTTATAACGATTTGACGGAATACATCCGTCTAAAAACACCGGAAGTGGAAATCCAAGAACTGGTTCAGGAAGATTCCGCCGTGTTCAAACGTCTTGCTGATGTATTTGACTCCTATCGCAAAGGGGAACCCGGGGCACCGGAAGAATGTACCCGGCAATTGAAAATGTTCTGTTCCGTCACAAAAGTGGCATTCCGGGATGGAGCCGCCCGTATTTTGGAAGTTTCCCGCAAGAAACGGATTGAACGGATCCCTGATTATCTGAATCACATGGATATGGTGATGGCGAATTACCGGAAAATGCGTGAGACCTTGCCGGATGGCGAACCGCATTTTTTACAGGAAATGTTTGATCTGGTGGATGAATTTCTCAGTTTGACGGCGAACACTTATAAGCATTTATTATGGAAATCTCTGACTCCGGAAAAACGCGGTACGGAATCTGCGGTAATTGATTTGATTCGTGAAAGTGTATTGCGGGAGATTGCCTATTGCAAGGAACGGGGGTATCCTTCTGTTCCGGAGCCGGACGGAGATAATTCGGAATTGCTGTATCGGGAAAGTTCCATTAAAAAGACGATGGCGAGTGTGTTGTATCTGAAAGTTGCCATGCGGGAAGCCGGTGTGCTGTTGGAAAATATTTTTCTTTCGGTAGCGGCTGCGATTGCAATGATTTTTGTGACCGGGATCGCCTTTTTATGGCGCGGGCTTTTTCTGGAAGAATTTTCTTTATCCTTCTTTATTGTATGGGTGATTGCCTACATGTTCAAAGACCGGATCAAAGCATTGCTTCAGAAATGGTTTTCCTCTCATAAGGCTTCTTATTCTTTTGATTACAACCAGAAAATTTTTGATTCCATGGGGAAAAAAGTCGGACTTTGCCGGGAAGGGGTCATGTTCCGTTCGGAGGAAGCGACAGACTCTGCGATTTGTGAAATGCGTGATCGTTCCTCGTTAAGCCGTCATGTGAACGGTCCGTTATCCGAAGAAGTTCTGACATTCCGGAAACGGATCGAACTGTATACCAAACCTTGCGAAGATATTTTTCAGGTATTCCGGGTGGATGGGGTGAATGATATCATCCGGTTCAATGTCCGGGAATGGTTGCGTAAGATGGATAATCCGGTGCGTCAGATGTTTTATCCGGCGGAAGATGGCAGCCTTGGCGTATTGAAAGCGAAACGGCTGTATCATGTGAACATGTTGATCCGTTACGGCGGGAATGGCAGACCGGATGAATGTATGCGGTTCCGTCTTGTTCTTGCCCGGAACGGGATCAAAGATGTGGAATATGTGAGCCACAAGGTTCTGGAGTAAAAAATACCGGAATTTCTTTTGCGGAAGAACAAAAAGAAATTCCGGTTTTTACTTTTAAACAAGTTGGCTGTTTTCTAAAAAGCACCCGAAATTATCATAATCATTGATTCATTTTATGAGTGAATTGAAGGGCTCATTTGCTGCAAATCGCGAATTTGGAAAATCCCCAGAGCTTTTTTTAGAAAAGAAGCAATCAAAATAAACTCCGGTCAATGATTGAACGATCCCATTTGAGTTTTTTGTGAGGTTTAGCGATTGTCGGAAAAATCAGTTTTTTAAAGCTCAATATTCTGCAAATTTTTTTCTGTTTTGCAATTTTTGCGTATTTAAGCATCGTCAGCGCGTAGGGATGATGGAAACTTTTCCACATCAGCCATGGTTTATGACTGCCGGTAAAGTGGACGATTCCAGGAGCTTTCAGGGCAGTTTTTATCTCTTCTTCGGATATATTGACAACGGGTTCATTGCGGAAAGTCGAAGTGATAATATTCCATTTTGAATGCAGGATTTTAATATCTTTGCGGAATATCAGATTGAGGATATCCTGATCGGGATATTTGAGTTTATCAAGATTTTCAGCGAAACATTGTTTGAACTTTGCAATAAGATTATTTTCTTTCCACTGCTTCGGTGAAAAAACGATCACGCCTGAATTGAAATAATCTTCCGGAGAGATTCCGAGTTTACAGATATGTTCTTTTTTGATGCGGGTAATTACAGCCATAATCGATTTTCCGTCAAAATCTGTATCATAAAGTTTGCCGATGTCATCCAAAACACAAAGGTCGCAATCCAAATAGACGATCTTATTCAGATCCGGGAGCAAGTCCGGCAGAATAAGCCGGTAGTAAGCTGCTTTTGACCAGCGCATTTCCGGCCAATCTTGAAAAAAAGCATTACTGATCTGATGTTTCTGCAATGTGATATGAGGAAATTGTTTCAAAAAATCAAAAACGGTAAAATCATTGTCACCGAGTTCTTCGTATAGAAAGTGGATAACCGTTTTTCTTTCAGTATTGGCTGCTACACTGGCTATAGTAATTGCGGCAAAAGGCAGATAGTTGCGGTCAGAGGCTAATGCAATGTGTATTATATCAGTCATAGTTCAACTCCTGAAATCGTGTGTAATGGTACTTTGCTTTCATTACCGGAAAATGTTTATGGATGAAGATGTTCCGCCATCACTGTCTGCCATGGGGAACAAGACGGGGAAGAAAAACTTTATTCAAAAGGTATCTTCCCCGAAATACTTTTTATATATTCAAATCAAATCACACAAGAGAGATACGTGTGCCGATGGTATGTGTAGTGCCGGGATCCAGAATGACGGTACCGGCTTTTGCATTGGCAGCTTCCACGCAGACCATGTTATGATATTCTTCTTCGCCGAAGTCGGGCATACGCTGTGCTTTTTCGATCCACGGATTCCAGACGACTGCAGATTTGCTGCCGAAACGTTCCACACGGATCGTGCGATTCCATCCATCATCCTGAATGACCAGGATTTTATTTCCGGGCTGGCAGACCAAATCGGTTTCCCGTTCAAAACGGATGGCACCATCTTCTTTATATCCGGGGAAATCGGGTTCAGGGAGATCTTCTTTTGCCAAACCTTTTACTGCGATTTTTGTGATTTCGCTGATGGCAAAATAGGTATGGAGAGCTTCGGAAAGGGGATACGCTCCTGTGCCGGTGTTGGAGGTGGAAAGACACACTGTCAGAGCCGGTCCGACATTGATGTGCATTTCTGCGATGAGATCGAATTCTTCTTTTTGATCAAGGGAAAGTTTGATTGTGGTAGAGCCGTCGGCTTCAGCACATGCGCTGTCAAAACACCACATGGCGATACGTGCTTTCCCGTGGGCGGGCTGAGCGGCGGGACCGAACCAGGGCCAGCAGACGGGAATACCGCCGCGGATGGGAGATCCTTCCTTGAAATTGGATTTTCCGGAGACCCAGAGGATATCGCTTTTTCCTGCGGGGGTGTAAGAGAGAATGTGCGCGCCGTAGGGGGAAAATTCAGCGGTAGCGAATTGATTTTTGACGATGAATGTATTGATATCGCCGCGTTTAGCCGTAGTGATACCGATTTTGCCGAGAGCCTCGGCGGAACATGAATTAGCCATAAAGATAATACTCCTGTTGTTTGGATTAACAGAGAATAAAATAGCATAAAAGCGGAAAATTTCCACAAGAAAAAAAATTTTTTTTCGGAAAAATGCAGAACTGATTTGCATTTTCAGAAAAATGGGGTATAGTATAAGACATTAATTGTGATAAAAACAAAAACTTATAATATGGAGAAAACAACATGTCTAAACATCCGAGCTTGAAAGGTGCCAGCACCATTCGTCAGAGCCGTAACGTGCTCAAACGTTTTGAACGTATCAACTTGCTTAAAGCAGACGGCCGTTGGAAAGAAGGCCAGAAAGTTCTCAGCGCACTTCCCAAGACGAAGCCGCTTGACTGACCCCGCTTAATCATAGCGTATTAAGTCGTATTCCGGGTGTCCGCGTGGCGGATACCCGTTTTTTTTACTTAAAATTTCAGGAGTTTTATCTTATGGCAAAAAATACTGCGATCCAGAAAATCCTTGCGGCTCATATGGTCAGCGGGGATGCTGTCCCCGGAAATCCCGTTTCCATCCGTATTGATCAGACTTTGACTCAGGATGCAACCGGTACGATGGCTTATCTTGAACTGGAAGCAATGAAAGTTCCCAAAGTTGCAACCGAACTTTCCGTTTCTTATGTCGACCACAATATGATGCAGAATGGTCCGGAAAACCGCAATGACCATTTGTATTTGCAGAGTGTTGCCGCTTCCAAAGGCGTAGTCTTCTCCCGTCCCGGCAACGGAATTTGCCATCAGGTCCATCTGGAACGTTTCGGTAAACCCGGTAAAACATTGCTCGGTTCCGACTCCCATACGCCCACCGGCGGCGGGATCGGTATGATGGCAATCGGTGCCGGCGGTATGGACGTTGCCCTTGCGATGGCTGGTAAACCGTTCCGTATGGCATATCCGAAAATCATCGGGGTGGAATTGACCGGTTCACTCTCCCCCTGGGTTGCTGCAAAAGATGTGATTTTGAAACTTCTTTCCATTCTTTCCACAAAAGGTAATGTGGGCTGCATGGTGGAATTTTTCGGTCCCGGCGTAGCGACTCTTTCTGTTCCCCAGCGTGCAACAATTACGAACATGGGTGCTGAATTGGGCGTAACATGCAGCGTGTTCCCCTCTGATGAAGTAACAAAAAAATTCCTGGAAGCTCAGGGCCGCGGTGATGACTGGTCTCCTCTTTGTGCCGATGCCGATGCCGAATATGACCGTGTGATTCCCATTGACCTTTCCACTCTGGAACCGTTGGCAGCATGTCCTTCCAGCCCGGATAATATCAAATCCATCGCAGAACTTTCCGGCATGAAAGTCGGTCAGGTCATTATCGGTTCCTGCACCAACAGCAGCTTCCGTGATCTTTCCATGGTTGCCGCCATGCTGAAGGGCAGACAGATTCATCCCGATGTCACTCTGGCGATTGCCCCGGGCAGCCGTCAGGTATTGAAAATGCTTGCTGATTCCGGTGATCTTGCCGTGATTATTGCTGCCGGTGCCCGTATTCTGGAATGTGGCTGCGGTCCTTGTATCGGACAGGGACAGAGTCCTGCCAATGATACGGTGACCGTCCGTACATTCAACCGTAACTTCCCCGGCAGAACGGGAACAAAAGGCGATCAGGCATATCTGGTCAGTCCGGAAACTGCGGCAGCCGCAGCGATTCTCGGTGAATTCGGTTCCGCGGAAAAACTGGGGATTGAATTCCCGCAGATCAATGATCCGGATGCTTTCCAGATCGACGATACCATGATGATTCAGCCGCCTGCCGATGGTACCGGTGTGGAAATCATCCGTAAGCCGACTATTGGTAATCCGCCGCTCAATACGCCGCTCCCGGATGCGTTGGATGGCGAAATCGTAATCAAAACACAGGACAAGACCAGCACGGACGATATTATGCCTGCCGGTGTTCACCTTAAACACCGCAGTAATATTCCGGAATATGCGAAAGTCGTTTTTGAACGCTTTACTGAACCCGGCAAACCTTCCTTTGCACAGCGTGCTGCTGCGGTTCGTGATGCCGGACGTCATGGCGTGATTCTCGGTCGTGACAGCTATGGTCAGGGATCTTCCCGCGAACATGCGGCGATCTGCCCCATGTATCTGGGTGTGAAAATGGTGATTGCGATGGCGATTGAACGTATTCATGCGGCGAACCTGGTCAACTTCGGTATTGTTCCGCTGACCTTTGTCAATAAGGAAGATTATGACAAGATCGATCAGGGTGACCGTATTGCGGTTGCCGGTCTGCGTGATGCCATCATGGAAGATGTGGTCACTGCGACAGTTACCAAACAGGATGGTACATCCTTTGATGTTCAGCTTGCGGTAAAACTTTCTGCGGAAGACCGTGCGATCATCCTCGCCGGCGGCAGACTGAACATGTAATAAAAAAGTGGTGTTTCGCAGGGTAAAAAACGTTTTGAAAAAGGTGTTTTTCCCTGC
>JAFVSW010000195.1 GCA_017503545.1 Lentisphaeria bacterium
GCGGATGGAACGGTCGATCATACCACGAAATTCATCCCGGGATACACCCAAAACAAGAAAATTGATAAAACGCCAGATATTCGGGAGAAAACATAATACCGAACACAGCAGTAGTATCCCCAGCAACTTCAGAAACGGTGCATGTAAAACGATATTGTTGAACTCCTGCCGGATCACTTCACCATTTTCCTTGCGATGCTCGTTCATAAACAGCAGCGGTAAACTCAATAAGCCATAAGTCAATGCCAGATAACACATGGCATCCGGACTGCAAAAAGGAACCCCGGTACGGGGACTTAAATGCACAAAAATCGCTCCACCGAAACAAAAAGTAAGATACAAATAAACAAACGAGGATAAACACATCCAGGTCCGTTTCCTGACAATATTCAATATCAGCAGTATGAAAATAACTGCAAATGGAATCGCCTGATATAACATTTCCTACCTCTTTTCCGGGATGGGCTGAATCCCATATCTCTTTTTGATATTGGGGTGAACTTCGGAGCCGCCCCAAATGATCCTGGCATCCTTGAATGATGTCACAGAAGAAGAGAACAGGGTCGCAGCAACTTCAAACGTGATCCCCAACATCGCAAAAATCTGCATCGGCGCAAAACGATCGTAAATATAAGCCTCCGGAAAATATCGGGCGTAATCCATCCGGTCACGGGGATGACGCTTGATCATCACATTCTCCATGGAAAATCCGGAAAGAAGATCACGGTAAATCGCAGCCAGCTCGTCCTCTGTAACAGTCCCTTCCGTCGCCAGTTGCTGTGTCAGAAGCACGACGTTACAGCGTTTCATCGTTTCTACATCTTCCGGCGTGATACCGAATATACGCAGAACATTTTCCCGTTTTTCCGCATCGGCTTCTGCCCACAACTTCTCCAGCGGATAAACAAGATTGCGCTTGCTGTCATGAACGACCGGCAGGCGATCCGGGGTGATACTGACGATCTCATCACAGTTCCGGCTGACGCCATGTCCCTGATGCCAGGTACACCCCAGAAAGAACCGGACGATACGCATCCGCAATCCCTGATTTTCCGGAGCGATCACGGTCTGATAATCCTTTGTGGCAAGCAGATTGGCAAAACAATTCGGACCATCTGCAAGCGCGATATAATGCCGGTTTCCGATCAATGCACCGGAATAATACAACTGGTCCATGGCAAAAATCTTCGCTGTCTTTAAAAAACGCCAGCGCATGGTCGCAGTAAACCGTAGAAACACAAGGTAAAACAAAAACCGGATCTTTGAAAACCTGCTCTTCAAAAAACGGGCCATGGGGATGTATTTATGATTCGGTAATTGATTCCGCACAGATTCGTGGATTCCTTCACTGGTGAAAAAACAGGTCGATTCCAAATCTTCTTTTGTCGAAATCAATATGTACGTCAACAGGGAACAGACGGAATCAGAAATACAGACACGGGTTATCGTTTTATTTTTTATCTCACTCATGTTGTTCTTCCTTCATGCAGTAAGGTTACGCAACTTCCGGAAAGTTGCAGAAATAAATTTAAGATTGATACCGAGAAACAATAGCACAGCGAATAACAAGGCTGCTATCTGCAGTGCAATGTCCGTTACAACAAACGGAACGAACAAAAATGCTGCATCAACCGCCAGCAGCAGCAGAAAAACATACATTCTTTGGATCCTCACGAATTGCCAGGCAAAAACGATGCGGGAGAAAAACAGGATCATGCAGGAAAAACAAACCGAAAATGCCGCACCCCACATCCCGTATTTCGGGATCAGCAGAAAATTAAGCAGTAAATTCCCAGCCATACACAACAGACTGGAATACAAAAAATAAGTGCCATTCTTTCTTGCAGTGAAATTGACACCTACAAATCCCGCACCACTGGCAAAAACAACGGAAAGTGTCAGCAGCGGAATATATTTCCACGCTTCAAAAAACTCCGGTGCAGCAATCAGCCGCACGATCACTTTGGAAAGACACGTCAACATGCAGAAAATACAGGAAAGGAACGACAGGACGACATAAAACATCGTATTGTAATAGTTGGCATAATCCTGTTTTTTATATTCTTCCACCGCAGAAATCTGCCAGGCATTCCCGAAAATGGCATACATCATATTCATAATCGCCGGGATTTTCATGGCAATCGCGAAAACATCAACCGTTGCCAGCCCGAAACATTTTTCCAGGATCGGACGGTTCAATGAATTGGTCGGCCACCATAGAAATGTCGCCGGCATCAGCGGGATCGAAAATCGCAGCATCCCATACAGACATTTCAGATTGATCAGACGCAGCGAGATATAACGGTACATCTTCCCGGCGATCATGCTGAAAATAAACGCGCATAACGAAGCCGCAACGACAGAAATCACATATCCGCTGATCTGATACCGGGGAACAAGCAGAAATGCAAATACAGCCAGTCCCGCCGCATACATAACACCACTCAAAACATATACGATCATCCGGTCACTGCCACGGGCAAACTGCTGCGTATAGTTTTGCAGAAAAGTCGCTCCGATAATGAAAAAGATACTCCACAGATAATCGGAAAAAACACCCCCCTTTCCGGTCAGCCGGAAAATGACCTGCAATCCGGCAAAAATCAGGGAAACAATGGCAAGGCAGGCGATCCCGAATACGATCCCTGTCGTAAAATAAGACTTTTGAACCACATGGGATTTCCGTTGCGGGAAGATGAAAATCGGGTCATAAATATTACACACCGCAATTGCCAACAGCATGGTGGTATACACCGTGATCAAATCCACGATACCATATTTTTCCGGAGA
>JAFVSW010000196.1 GCA_017503545.1 Lentisphaeria bacterium
CACCCTGGGCTTTACTGTACCGTGCCGTTGGCACTGGTTTTAGATTTATCTCTGCATTTACGGACAGATTAGTTTTATGTGCGCCATCGGACTTTTTCAAATCCGTCTTTCAATTTTCTTCTATTTTCTGCTCAGTTCTGGTACAAACCGTCGAAGAACCTTTTTTTTTTCGATTTTTTCTCTGCTTAACTTGACGAAACGGCTTTTTGATGTTATATTGTCTAGGTATATTTTAAATTATTATAAGAAAAATTTGAGTTTGTATGGTGCGATAAATTATGACTGAAGAACCAGAAGATCTGCTCGCCAATCCTGTTCAGAAAGGCGGAAAATATGACGAAACATCAATTCAAACACTGGACCATTTGACCCATATCCGGCAGCGTCCCGGGATGTATATCGGCAGAATGGGCGATGGTTCACACCCCGATGACGGGATCTATGTCATGTTCAAAGAAATCGTCGACAATGCCGTGGACGAATTCATTATGGGCAATGGACGCCGTATTGATATTTCCATTGATGAAACAACATTTACCATTCGCGACTACGGGCGCGGGATCCCCCTCGGTAAAGTGGTGGATTGTGTATCGCAAATCAATACCGGGGGTAAATTCAACTCCGAAGCATTCCAATTTTCTGTGGGGATGAACGGGGTCGGTACAAAAGCCGTAAATGCCCTTTCCGAATATTTCAAAGTGGAATCCTTCCGCGAAGGAAAATGCAAAATCGCCGAATTCCGGGAAGGAAAATTGATTTCGGAAAAAGACGGCACAACCGAAGAACGGAATGGTACTCGTGTCACATTCACCCCGGATGCAAAACTGTTTCCCAAATATCAGATCCGCTTGGAGGAAGTGGAAAAACGACTCTGGATGTACGCCTGGCTCAACAGCGGACTTTCCCTCTATTTGAACAATCAGCGGTATTACTCCAAAAACGGTCTGCTTGACCTCATCGGGGATAAACTGGAAGAAGGTGCCGGCATTTACCCGGTGATCCATTACAAAGATCCGACTTTGGAATTCGCATTCTGCCATACACCCGATACCGGGGAAAAATATTATTCCTTCGTCAACGGGCAATATACCTCTGACGGCGGAACCCATCTTTCCGCATTCAAGGGAGCCATTACCCGCGCGGTCAACGAACATTTCAACAAGACATTTGATGCCAAAGACCTGCGTGACGGCATCATCGGGTCCGTGGCAGTCAAAATCCAGGAACCGTTGTTTGAATCCCAGACCAAAAACAAACTGGGCAATACCGATGTAAAATACTGGATCGAAACGACGGTGAAAAATGCGTTGATCGACTGGATGCTGAAACATCCGGAAGATGCCAATCTGCTTTTGGAAAAAGTCGTCCGGAACCAGGAAATCCGCAAGGAAATCCAGAAAGTACAGAAAAAAGGCAAGGATATGGCAAAACGTTTGAGTTTGCGGAACAGTAAACTCAAAGATTGCAAACATCACTTTGGTGACCGGTCAAAACTTGCCGATCAAACGATGATCTTCCTCACCGAAGGGGATTCTGCCGGATCCAGTATCGTGGAAAGCCGTGACCCGGAATATCAGGCGGTGTTCGCGCTCCGTGGAAAGCCGTTCAATACGTTCGGCAAAAAACTGGAAGCGGTGTACACCAATGAAGAATTGTACTATATCATGCGCACGCTGGATATTGAAGAAGATATCGAAAACTTGCGCTATGTTAAAATCGTAATCGCAACGGACGCCGACGTGGACGGACTCCACATCCGCAACCTGCTGCTCACATTCTTCCTGCAATACTTTGAAGCATTGGTACTCTCCGGACACCTTTACATTCTGGAAACACCGCTGTTCCGTGTCCGCAACAAAGACAAAACGTTCTATTGTTATTCCGAAGAAGAACGGGATGAAAAAGCAAAAATGCTGGGAAAATCCGCCGAGATCACCCGATTCAAAGGGCTTGGGGAAATTTCACCAAAAGAATTCCGCCAATTCATCGGGGAAGATATCCGTTTGGAAAAAGTTACCGTTGAAAATACACGCGGTATTGCGGAAATGCTCCGTTTCTACATGGGTGCCAATGATGAAACCCGCTGGACACATATTCAAAACAACCTGGTGTGATGCATTATGAAAAAGAAAGACGATAAAAAGAATATTCAAATACCCGTCGAACCGGACGATATAAACGTTCCCATTGAGACGGAAGAAGATACCGATATCAATGCGGAAGAGGCAACTCACCGGGATGAGGCAAATCAATACCTGCGGAACATGATGGACCGCAACTTTATCGAATACGCTTCCTACGTGATCAAAGACCGTGCCATTCCCGATATTGATGACGGATTGAAGCCTGTGCAGCGCCGTATTCTCTGGGTGTTGTTTGAGAAAGATAACGGCACGTTCCATAAAGTGGCTAACGTCATCGGCGAAACCATGAAATATCACCCCCATGGGGATCAATCCATCGGCGATGCGCTGGTTAATCTGGCAAACAAAGAGTTATTCATCGAAAAACAGGGCAGTTTCGGCAGTATCATCCTCGGTACCCGTGCCGCTGCCCCCCGTTACATCGAATGTCGCCTCGCCGGACTTGCAAGAGAGGTACTTTTCAACCGGGACATCACACAGTTTGTCGATTCCTATGACGGACGTTACGAAGAACCGGTTTGTCTGCCCGCCAAGATCCCGACTCTGCTGCTCATGGGTGCGGATGGCGTGGCGGTCGGTACAAAAACTAAAATCCTCCCGCATAACTTTGTGGAATTGCTCAATGCACAGATTGCGATTCTCAATGACGAGCCGTTCCAGTTGTATCCTGACTTCCCGCAGGGCGGCGATATGGATGTGACAAACTACGAAGACGGTCTGGGCAAAGTCGTCATCCGCGCAAAAATCGACATCGAAGGCCGTAATCTGGCGATTCGTGAAATCCCCGCCGATACGGACACCACAAAATTAATGGATACCGTAGAAGCGGCGGTCAATAAGAATAAAATCAAAATTGCGTCTTTCCACGATTATTCTGCCGATCAGGTCAATATCCAACTTGTTCCGCTCCGTGGATATCCGCCGGAAAAATGTTTGAACGCACTTTTCACATACACCGATTGTCAGAAGAGCATCTCCTGTTCTTCCATGGTCATTTGCGATAACCGCCCGGAACGGATGACCGTCAGTGCCATCCTCCGCCGGAATACGGAAAAATTGCTCCAGTATCTCAAATGGGAATTGCAGATCGAAGCCGGGAAATGTCTGGATAAGATCCTGGTACGCACCCTTGCCCAAATCTTTATCGAAGAAGGAATCTACCGCCGGATCGAAAAATGCAAAAGCAAAGATGCCATGTTCAAGGAAGTTCGTGCCGGACTCGATAAATTCAAAAAAGAATGGCAGCCCATCGTTGCCCGGCTTTATGAGAATATCGTCAACGGTCCTCACATCATGCCCATGGATAAGGCGACGGAACAACGCTTGAAACAGCTTGCCGACGGTATCATTCCCGATTCCGAAATTGATTATCTTGTGGAAATCCCGATCCGCAGAATCGCAGCGTTTGAAGTGGATGCCAACCGGGAACAGATCGAAATCCTCAACAAGACTCTTGATACCGCAGAGAAAAATCTCAAGCGTTTGAAGGCGTATGCCATCAAATATCTGCAAAACCTGATCAAGAAATATGGCGACCTCTTCCCCCGCAGAACAACGATCCACCTGGAAGGATTTGAAAAAATCGATAAGCAGGCGGCGGCACTCAATAATATCCGTGTCGGCTGGGATAAGAAAAACTGCTACATCGGAACCAATGTCAAGAGTGATGACAGCGTGATTTGTAACGAATTCGACCACCTGCTCTGCATTGAACGGAATGGTGACTATAAGATTATCAACATTCCGGAAAAAATCTTTATCGACCGCTTGTTTGAATTCCGCCGTTACGATAAGGATACCGTTTTCGGGATCATTTATTCCGATAAGAAAACCGGCAAGAGTTATTACAAACGCTCAAAAATCGCCAAGTTTATTACGGATAAAGAATACCGGCTCTGCCCCGAAGGAACAAGACTGGAACTCATTACGCCGCGCCCCAATGCGGAATATGAACTCCGTGTCGATACCCCCATCAAAGCAAAACAAGTGCAGAAAATCTGTCTCTTTGATGCCCCCTTGCGCGGTCCGCAGGCTGGCGGGGCTCCCCTCTCCAACCGGAAATTGACCAAGGTCACATTCCTCCGGTATCTGGATGAAGCAGAAGCCGCCCAGGAAACACCGGATACAGATTTACCGTTCCCCGAACCGGTCGATGTCACTCCGCCGCCGGACGATGACGATGATATTCCCGAAGTCCCTGTCAAAAAATCTGCACCGAAAACAGAGAAAAAAGCGACAGACTCCGATGATAACGGAGAAGACTGGGGTATTCAGCCTGACTTGGGTTTCTAAACAAATGAACCGGAGATAAAACATGACGGAATGTAATAAAACACATGATAAACTCATGTTTTATCTCACGATCATTTTACTTGCTGCCGGACTCCTGTTGCGCATAAAGTCTTTTGCCTACGGCTCTCTGGAATATGATGAAATATGGACTCTGATCCATTATGTGCCGGGTCCATGGCTCAACATTTTCACAGATCTGGCAACGCCGAACAATCATCCGCTCCATACCCTGTTGGCAAAGATCAGTCTGGGAATTTTCGGTGAGAGTACGGCGACGTTACGCCTCCCTGCCCTGCTTGCAGGGTGCGGTTTGATTCCCCTGCTATGGTACACCGCACGCAAGATGGCACCCAACAACGGTTGGGCAGAACTCATTGCCATTTTCTGGGGCTCATTCCACGGTTATTCCCTGTATTATTCCCAAGCGGCACGGGGCTATTCCCTGCAAATGTTTTTTGTTCTTGCCACATTCCTTTGCATGTGGCTGCTTTACAAAAACCCCAAATCAAAAGCGATGGCGTTATTACTGACAGGCAGCGCCGTTTGTTGCTGCCTCTCCATCACATCCGGCTTGATCTATGTCTGCGCCATTGCCGGTGCATTCACGCTATGTTTTCTGTTACAAAAAGAAGAAAATAAAGTCCGTCTGTTCCAAAAGCAATATATCCTTTTTCCCATTGCGGGAATATGTTTTATTCTCTTTGCCGCATTATGGTACGGGTTGAATTTCAAAACGATCCAACAAGGACAGCAATTTGGTACGACGTTGAACAGTTTTTTGGAGTTCTGTACATTTGTTCATCATACATTCAAAGATATTTTCCTTTATCCGCTTTTTGCTGTTTGCATTGCCGGAACTTGTTTCAAAAATCAACACTGGCGTTTTGCCGTTTTTTCCCTTGTTTTTATCGGATTGATTCTTCTTTCCGCATTCGTGACAAAAGCCGGACCGCCCAGGGTATATTTGGGGTTGTATCCGATCCTGACCGTTACCGCCGCATTGACATTCTCTGCGTTAGTTGACGAATATTGCAAAAAGCCTCAAATACAAATCATACTTTATTTGCTTTGTATATTACCACCTGCATTGACTTATCAGAAAGAATGGACACGTGTGACACCTCCGGATTGGGGCACCATTTCCAGTCAACTGCGGAAAGAGATACCGTCTGATATTCTGATCGCCTACACGCCGCCGGATACATTCCCCGTACGGTTCAACGATCAAAATGCTGTGAAAGATTATCAGTTGCGTATTCAACAGGATAATATCAGCGGCATCCTTTCGGTAAACAGTTCTGAATTGACGGGCTATAACAAATCGACAGAACGAACCGAATGTATCGGTGCAAAACTGCTTACTCCTGTACAAAAACAAATATCAGGCAGTACAGTTCCAGTTTACTTCTTCCCGCTGGAACCGGTGACGGAAAACTCGAAAACATATCGTCAGCCCCTGTTGCTTGTGATCTGGAATGTGCCGAAAAATGAATTCAAAACCATATTCAATGCATCCGTAAACAAAAAAGATGCAAATTGGATTCTACTGAATTTGTGGTTTATTGAGTACAAGGATGTTATCAATCATGTTTATGGTTTGGATGAAGCACAATATGATGCGGAACATTATCTGGAAATCACCCGTCGTTCCGGAGGATTGTTCCGCTTTTATCTGTTCAAAAAATAATCAGTCAATAATTTTGACATCTTCCGGTTCCGCAGCCCGGGCATATTTCACTGCCGGATACCCGAATAACAACACGGCTTCCGCCTTATAACCTTTCGGTAATGCCAGCAATTTCCGTAATTTCCTGGAGAAAAGAAACGCATAAAGGGCAAAACCACACCAGCATGTACCGATTTTCATGCTCTGCAAATAAGTATCAAGATAACTCAAAGCGATCCACGGATCTGCCTTTTTGCAAGGCGCATTTTTCGGGGATGCCGCCACGATCATATGCGGCGCATCCCGGTATATCACATCCTTGCCATTCCGTATATCTTCCAGAAAACGTTTGATGGATGGATAAAAAATATGCAGCAGTTTACTGCGAACAAGCAAGGATAATAAATCCATGGTGATTTTGCGGAACTGTGCCATTTCTTCCGTTTTTTCCACAATCCGGAAAATCATCCGGTGATCATTACAACCCGTTGGAAAGTAACGCAAAATCTCTTTCACCTTTGCCATATCCTCCACGGATACCGGTTCCGGCTTATATTGGCGGACACTTCGCCGGTTTTTCAATAGTGCAGCGATTTCCGCCGGATCAGGTTGTGCATCTCCGGAAAATGCAGATTCAGGATCGGCATGCCGCATGGAAATCGCACCTTTGGGGCAAATGGCAAAACAATGTTGACATTGAATACAGGCAAGGGTCAAATCACGGGGCATGACCGGATATCCCGCAGCATCCCGGCACAATACTTGAACAGGACAATCCCCGATGCAGGCACCGCACCGGACACATTTTTCGGAATCAAGTTTCCAGCCCGGACCGCTTTTCATCAGGGAATTTCCAATTCTTTCGGCATGGTGCAGAAGTTTTCGTATCCATCTTCGGTGATCAGAACAAGATCTTCCAGACGGATGCCGCCCCAGGAGGGATCGTACAATCCGGGTTCCACACTGACAACACTCCCAGCCGCCAACGGATTCGGATTTGCCGGGGAAAGACGGGGATTTTCATGAATCTCCAATCCAACACCATGTCCAAGCCCATGAATAAATCCGCAGGGAATACCATTGGCATCACGCCCGGTACGGAATCCAGCCTGTTCCATTGTGCGTGCAGCAGTACGGTGTACTTCGGCACCACTGACTCCAGCTTTCAGGATCTTCAACGATTCTTCAGAGGCAAGTTTGACTGCCGCAAATGCCTTGCGGACAATTTCCGATGCCTGCCCTTTGACAAAAGTACGGGTCATATCACCCCAGTAACCGGTAGGGTCACTCCGGGGGAAAATATCCGCAACAACCGGCTCTCCGGCATGTACCGGACCGAATCCGATACAATGAGGTGCAGACGCATCTTTTCCACAAGCAATAATGGTACGGTCAGCAGAATATCCGTTACGTTTGAATTCCGCTTCCACTTCAGAACGGATATATTCACAAGTCAGAATATTACCATTATAAACCAGAATACCATCTTTATTTACAACCGATTCCCGCAGATAATGTTCCACCTGACGCACAGCGTTTTCTGTAGCACGCATGGATGCACGGATCGCTTCGACTTCCGTCGGATTTTTGCGATCCCGTTCCGGGAAAAAATCTCCGGACACACATTCCACACGAATCCCGGAAGCGCGTAACGTATCAGCCTTGGATAAAGGAAAATTCCCGGGTACCAGCCAATGCCCGATCTGATATTTCCGGCTGAGCAGCACAAGAAAATCCAAACGGTATTCTTCACGGGGGAACGCCCGGAGAATTTCAATCCGGTCGATCACTTGCACCCCTTTATGAACTTCCTGTTGCGCACGCTGATATTCCAACATGGAAACGACGACCGCTTTCATTCCGCGCGTTTCAAAGTAAATAAAGTCGTCAGCGGCATGAAAGCCGGATCCGTAAAGAATATCTGACGAGTTTGTGGACGACGCTTCGATCAGCCGTCCGGTTCCAGTTGGTAAAGAGAAATTTTCCATGATCACGGCTCCAATTACTTCCGGTTGATCTTCAGGATCCGTTTATGCAGTTTTTCCAATTTTTTCACAAATGTCTGGTACGGATATTTTCCGGCTTCCCGTTTCAAAGAAAGCTGTTCCGCATTTTCCAAGTCGATCTTTGCGGGGAAAATAAAACAGTAGGCATCCGCTCTGCCATCCACAGGGTATGTCTCCACATGAACAATGATCCCGGCAAGTCCGCCTTCCCGCGCAACGATCAAGTCGCCGACAGCGGCAGGTACTTCGCTGGAATTGCGGAGGGAATTGCGTACGACCAGGTATTGATCCTGATCCGGACGCATGGAGCAGCGACCGTCAAGGGTTGCAGATTCATCCCCATACCGGTTGGCTTTGAACAGAGTCAGATTCTGCAAACCGCGTTTCCGCAATGCAGAAGCCGTCAAAGCGGGCATGGCTGGCTGTTTTTCGCCGGGCAGTTCGATCAAACATGCTCTGGGATCTTCGCCCAGAACAAAAATGGGACCTTCCAGTTTTTTGGCAGTCTTTCTTGCTGCGCCGGGCTTCTTTGCCGTATATTCAAGAGTGGAAACCGTGGAATACCCGTTGCGCTGATCGGTCAAACCGGTCAATTTTTCAAATGCACCGGGCAGGAACACTTTGCCGCCGAGAGAAATACGGGGCAGATAGTAAGTTTCATCCAGTTCAAAGGTATTGAAAAGACGATCATTTTTCAACACAAAACGGACTTCTGCCGTTGATTTAGCATAAGCAGACAACGCATCGCTGCGGAGAATAGCATCTGCACGTTCCAAATCTTTTTCTGCCTTGCTGAGTGTTTTCTGTGTCTGCTTGATAACTTCGTCTTTCGCCTGCAAACGGGTATTGACCGTTTTCATCTGTTCTTTCTGAATCGTAATGAGACGTTCCTTAGCCTGCAGTTGAGTGATCTGCTGTCTGACCTGAGCATCCCGTTCAGCAAGCGTTGTTTTCAGCATGGTTTTCTGCGTTCTTTCTTCCGCAAATTTCACCTTCATATCAGCAAGCTGTTCTGTTTTTTCATTCAAAAGCAGCTGGCGTGTACCGGCTTCCCGTTTCATTTTATCCAATTCTTCATTGGCTTTTTCCAGAAGCCCCTGATTATACGCACTTTCTTCGGAAACATCCTTCAGTTTTTTCTGCGTCTTGTCCAGCTCTGCAGAAAGTGTAACATATTCTTTCTGCACTTTATCCAAGTCCGTTTTACGTTCTGCGGCAAGAACCTCTGCACGGAACAATGCGGCTTCTTTTTCAGCAATCCGTTTTTGATTTTCACGGATCATCGCTTCATTGCGTTCCACCTGCAGAATCGTGCGGGTCAGTTCACGACTCTTATCGGACAATGTTTTTTCTGATTTCAGCAATTCCGCAGTTTTCTTTTCCAGTTCTGCTTTGGAAATGTTCAACATTGCATTCTGCTGTGCAAGGGTCATTTTCGCCGTACGTAAAGCTTCTTCCTGAGATTTCATGGTCCGTTCTGCAGCAGCAAGTGCTTCTTCTTTTTGCAGAAGGACTTTCTGTGATCCGGAAAGATTACCTTTTGCCAATGCCAGAGAAGATGCAAGTTCATCTGCTTTTTTCCGGGCATCGATCAATTCGTTCTGCTGACGTGCCATATTGCCGGTCATTTTGGAAAGCGTATCTTCCAAACGTTCCATGCGCTGATCCCGTTTTTCGAGAGTCGCACGCAGCTCTGCAAGTGTACGTTCCGCCTGGGTCAAATCCTTATTGAGTTTTTCAGATTCACCCACGGCATCTTTATGATTTTTTACCGCTTTTTCAAGCTGTTCAATCAAAAACATATGTGTAACGGGCCGAACGGATTCCGTCACACCGGTCCCCTGCGCTGTGGTCTTGGATATCCCCATGGAAAGAGACATTGCCGAAAGAACCAGAAAGTCGCAGATCACAATTAAAATGGATCTGTTCACGTGACTTCTCCTTATTTACCGGTTGCATCCAATTCTGCAAGGAAACTCTGACGGGTCGGATACTGCAGCGCAAGACGGAGAATCACGCTGAAAATGATCCCCACCAGAGTGGAGGAATAAGCAAGCAAACGGCTGACCTGAGGATTGAAGGACATAATGATAAAGGAAGATACTGTACCGAACAAACCGAAATACAACGGCAGGTCAAGGAACAAATCGGCACTTTCCAATTTCTTCAATTTCAGATTGATCGAATCTCCGGAATTTCTGAGTTTGCAGAATACAAGAATCGCTGACAGAAATGCAAAAACCTGAAGCAGAAAAATGAAAAGCATAACGCAGAAGGAAAGATTTGCGGTCCGTTCCGTAACAATACGCACCTGTTCCGCTGCCTGCTCCGGTGACAATTGAGAAACCACTCCGCCGGGAGGTGTCACACGGTCATAGAAAAGAGAACGGAAAAAGTCATTGTATTGAAACAAAAGGACCATGATAATAGAGACAACCACTCCGACTCCGACATACAATGCCGCCAATTTCAACCAAGATTTTTGTGTTTTCATTTGAAGAAACTCCTTTGATTTTTATATTTTTCAACCTGATTTTTATTACACAAAACGACCTGTCAAGGTAAAATACAACCGTTTTATATTTTTTCAAGAAAAATTTTGAAAAAACTTCATATCATTCATCAAAAAGATGCAATAATTCATCCATTGTGACCGCTGATTGACCTGCTTCCGATAAAATATCATCCGCCAAATGCCGTTTCCGTTGATGCAACGCAATTACTTTTTCTTCCACCGTTCCGCTTGTCACCATGCGGTATACCGTGACCGAATTTTTCTGCCCGATACGATATACCCGGTCCGCCGCCTGATCTTCCACTGCCGGATTCCACCACGGATCCGCAAGAATCACATAATTGGCTGCCGTCAGATTCAAACCGGTACCTCCCGCTTTCAAACTGATCAGGAAGAAATCTCCCTTACCATGCTGAAACGCATCCACAAGTTCCAAGCGTTCCCCCGATGGTGTGGAACCGTCAAGATATTGATACGTAAAGTTCTCCTGTTCCATTTCTGTACGCAGTAATGCAAGAAAATCAACGTATTGACTGAAAATCAACGCCCGGTGTCCACCGGCATATAAATCCCGCACCAATTCCATGATCCGCTGCATTTTTGCACCCGCAAAATCCAATTCCGGGTTGACAAGACGCGGATGACAGCATACCCGCCGCAATTTCGTCAACTGGGCAAGTACAGAAATGCGGTTGCCACCCTTTCCGGCACGGATTTCATCCACGGCATGACGCCGCATTGCTTCATACAATTCCCGTTCTCCATCCGGTAATTCCACAGGAATTGTAATTTCCTGTTTTTCCGGCAGATCGTCCAGCACATCTTTTTTCATCCGGCGCAAAATCAATGGCGATACCAATTTTTTCAAGGCTGATAATCCGGTATCGGAATTGGAAAATTTCCGTTCAAATTCCGTTTCATTGCCCAATAACCCCGGATTGAGAAAATCAAAAATACTCCATAACTCCGGCAGCCGGTTTTCAATCGGTGTTCCAGTTGCTGCAATCCGGACATTCGCACGCAATTGTTTCACTGCCTGGGATCGTTTGGCTGTATGATTTTTGATCGATTGGGCTTCGTCAAGTACCGCTATATTCCATTCCCGGCTGCAAAAATGATCCATTTCCGACAATACCAAACCGTAACTGGCTATGACGATATCCCCACTGCCCGCATTGCGGATCACTTTTTTCCGATCTTTATTTCCCAATACCGTAACGTTTAAGGACGGCGTAAAACGCGCCGCTTCTGCCTGCCAGTTATGGCAGACCGAAGCCGGAGCAACGATCAGCGATGCACCGTTTTCCGCATTGCGCAAAAGCAAAGCCAATAACTGTACCGTTTTCCCCAATCCCATATCATCCGCAAGACAACAGCCGATATGACATTCTGCCATCCGCACAAGATAGGTATATCCTTCATATTGATAAGGGCGCAACATCCCCTGAAAACGTTCCGGAACTTCCGGTACAAGGCGGAATGCCTCCCGTACTTTCTCAAAATGTTTCTCAAGAAATGCCCCCATACCATTGTCAAAAACATGATCCAGCATGGGCAATGCCGCAGGAAGAAGCTGTATTTTTTTATTCCGGACGACCGAAGCCGTCTGCAAGGCATCCAGTTGATGCAGAAGTTTCCGGGTCACTTGCAAATAAGTCCGGTCATCCAATTGTATAAATTCCCCGATACGCTGCGGCAGACGCTGAAGCAATTCACTCAACTGTAATACACGGTCCTGATCAACTTTAATATCTCCGCCGACAGTAAACCATTCATCCGCACCCGTCCCGTCCGATTTGAACCGGATCGCACCGGTATCAATGGGGGGCAACACTGTCATTCCGCCATCCTTTGCCCATTCCAGATCAATGCCCAATTCTTTCAAACGGGAAAGAATACGCAATGCTTCCGCAAGATCATAAGATTCATATGCCCAATGATCATTTTCCGACATCTGTAAATCCGGACAATCTTCCGTCAATTTTACAGCAGCCGCACGTTCCGCCGCAAGATCCCGGAAAAATAAAACACGCTGTTCATTCAGAAATCCGGCAATCTTTTGTGCGCCGATACCCGGAATGACCGGTCGTTTATATTGCTCATGGAGACGATTTTTCAACTCAAATGTAATATCACTGCCTTCTTGCTGCATCCGCATGCAAAGGTGTATTTCCCCCGCAATTTCCGGCAAATCGGAATGTAAATGCTCCACAAGGTCACCTTCAATGGTGATCTGCTCCGACAGAGGTTCCAGAATTCGTGTAAGAGACGCAACGGCTTCCAT
The DNA here is from genome assembly GCA_017503545.1 of Lentisphaeria bacterium. Lineage (GTDB taxonomy): Bacteria > Verrucomicrobiota > Lentisphaeria > Victivallales > UBA1829 > RGIG8244. The sequence continues at coordinate 12,908 of JAFVSW010000196.1, forward strand.
AGGAAAACACACAGAGCCGGTATCGCTGTATTTTCCAAAAAATTCAGCCAGTTTCTTTTGAATGGGCGTCTGCATAATGTAATAGTATACATGGCTTTCTTCCGGATCCGGATACAAATAAACAACATCTTCTTCACTGAAACGGTCAAAAGGATACCGGACAGACAGAGTGAGATGTTTGGTTTGTAAATCAAAATTCGTGTCAATGGTATTCCTGCCGGGTTTTAATGTGATCGGTTCCGTGTCATTATCCAGATAAACGGCTGAATTATGTTCCAGAAAACTGATGGAAGTTACCGGAACATAAAAACGTCCGAAATCGTCTTTCATATTCCGGCGGATCAATATTTCCTGTTCATCCAGAATATCATCATAGTCACCGGTTGCCAAACGATTTAAATTCAATGCACGCCCCTTACTGAATACACCATTGCGATTTTTTAAATGCTGTACCGGTTCAATGAAAAATAATTGATACCCATGAAAATGGCTGTTATTCATGGATTTTGTACGCAAATGCCAGGATATGAATTTATCACGATCATACTTATTATTGCCGGAAGAAGACAGTATACACGCTACATTGTCTTCAAAATCCTCCAACATGATCTTCCACCGGCTGCGACGATCTGCTATGGGAACAAGAGGAGCCAAACCGTATTTTTTGCAATACTCCTGCGCCTGTTCCCGTTCCGGTGAACCATTATCCGTCAAATTGGCAATACTGCATAAAAGACAGCACGCCGTATAACGCTGGTCCTGATTGATCAGGACCTCTGCCGTTCTTTTATAACCGCTCAACGCTGTCGTGGTTACTTTTACATACGTTTTCATCAAACTGTAAGGCAGCATACTGAGCATGATCTGAAATAATGGAACACGGGACGGACATTCATTCAACGTTACATCCTCATCACTCTTGCTCGGCGTAAATACAGAACTCTCCATCTGATCAAAAAGATTAGATATCGCACAAGCACAATCATTAAGATATTCCAGATTTTTGGATGTGTGAATATGATATCCGATTTCATGAATCAGCGTTGCCTTTTTTTCACTGAACAGAAAAAGTAGTTCGATCGTAATCAGGAATAATGGATTGTAATAGGTAAAATTATCTTTCAGTTCCCGCTTCAGAAACAGATAACGCCGCGAATAATAATCCGCCGCCGTTTCAAGATCACCCTCAAGGATAGCATATGTCGCATCCACAAGATCTTTTGCCGCTTTCCGTTCGGCAAAGGCGTTGCTGCATGCCTGCAATTCCTTCTTGCGTCCATGCCATAACAAAAACAATACATAATCTTCCAGAAATTTATCCGGAATTTTATCCCCGAAAAGATGCCCGTACGCCGCCAGCAGAGAATGGGGCGAACCGCCGCGGATCACCGAATTCCAACTCATAAAAGGAAAAAGATATGGTAAAAAACGGGAATCCATATCCTCCGGAATTTTATCCGATTTCCCCAATGCCAATTGATACGCCGCCAATTCGCAATTCTGAAAATCAAAATCATTGTAACTGCAATAATAACGGTAAACGCGCTGAAAACTCTCAAAATTGCCCGTCAATATATACCCGCCCAATAGACTGGCAATACGGGATTTGAAACCTACACGCTCCCAGGATTCAAAACTGCCGGGATCAGCAGCAGCAAGATCTGTACTCAAATCATCCAGAATATGGGAAAATTCCCTGCTCTTGCCAAGATGAAACAACTGGCTTGTGGTAAGTGCCGCAATGTACACGGTCTCCCGGTGGATTTCTTTTTTCCGGATCAACTTCTCATGAATCAAAAATTGCTATTCATCCGTCAACCCCTGTCGATACCAATCCCCAAAGCCCGGAACCGTACGTAACAGTTGACGGATCAGATAACTGCGACTCGCTTCATTCTCCTCTGAAAGCAGAATCGAAGACAGAAGATAACGACTGTAAGCAGTCAGTTCTTTTATCGGTACACTCATTTCTTTTTCTTTCTTTTTACAGCAGTTGACACGACAGCTTCCGCAGGATAAAGAATGGAACGCAAATAACGCCCAGTATGGGAATCCTCACACTGCGCCACCTGCTCCGGTGTACCAAAACAAAGCACTCTGCCACCCTGGTCTCCACCTTCCGGTCCCAAGTCAATAATGTGATCCGCTACTTTGATCACATCCAGATTGTGTTCGATCACTAAAATCGTATTTCCCTTATCACGCAATTGCATCAATACCTGAAGCAGCTGCCGGATATCCTCCAGATGCAGCCCGGTCGTCGGTTCGTCCAGAATATAAAGCGTATGTCCCCGCGGCACACGCGCCAATTCCGCCGCCAGTTTGATACGCTGCGCTTCCCCGCCGGATAAGGTCGTTGCCGGTTGACCAAGACGGATATACCCTAATCCCACATCTTTCAATGTCTTCAATTTACGGTAGATTGTCGGCATACTCTCAAAAAAGTCACACGCCTCCTCCACTGTCATTTCCAACACATCGGCAATATTCTTTTTCTTCCAGGTCACACTCAATGTTTCATCGTTGAAACGGCGTCCGTGACAACGGGAACACTCCACATAAACATCCGGCAGAAATTGCATTTCAATCTTCTTGATACCATCCCCCTGACATTCTTCGCAACGCCCGCCTTTCATATTGAAACTGAAACGCCCCGGACCGAATCCGCGTATTTTCGATTCCGGCAACGTGGAAAACAAAGTCCGGATCGCGCCGAATAAATCCACGTAAGTCGCCGGATTGGAACGGGGTGTTCGCCCGATCGGCGTCTGATCGATCACAATCGCTTTATCGATATGTTTCAAACCAAGAATACCACGGTTCTTACCCGGCTCCTCCGCACCCTGAAGTTCAAAATGTTTTTCCAGCGCACGACGCAAAATTCCGTTTACCAATGAACTCTTGCCGGACCCGGAAACACCCGTCACACACGTGAATGTGTTCAAAGGAATACGCACATCCACATTTTTCAAATTGTTATGTTCCGCTCCAATGATTTCAAGAAATTTTCCGTTGCCCCCCAAACGACGCGCCGGAATCTCAATGCGGCGGGTTCCATTCAAATATTGTCCCGTCAGAGAACGGGGCGAGTTCTTGATATCCTCCGGTGTCCCCTGCCCTACAATCTCTCCGCCATGCGCTCCCGCCGCCGGCCCCAGGTCCAACACGTAATCCGCCGCAAGAATCGTATCCAGGTCATGTTCCACCACTACAACGGTATTATCCAGATCACGCAGTTTCTTCAGCGTCGCAAGCAATTTATCATTGTCCCGCTGATGCAGACCGATACTCGGTTCATCCAGAATGTATAATACACCCACAAGTCCACATCCCAATTGCGTCGCCAGACGGATACGCTGCGCTTCCCCGCCGGATAACGTCCCGGATTCACGGTTCAAAGTCAAATACGGTAAACCGACATCGATCAGAAAACCAAGACGACTTTTGATTTCTTTCACCAATTCTTCCGCAATTTGAGAACGTTCCGCATCCAGTTGCAGATTCGTAATCGTGCAATAAGCACGTTCCACAGACAATTCATTGAAATCGGCAATGGATAATCCATTCAGCGTAACAGCCAGACTTTCCGGTTTCAAACGCTTCCCATGACATTCCGGACAAACCTGGCGCATCGTCAATTCCGATAACCGTTCCACTACATTATCATATTCCGATTCCTGCATACGACGTTGCAAATTCGGCAGAATACCTTCAAACGGACGGCACATCTTATGCCGCTTCCCTCTCAGCCAATAACTGAAATCAATATTTTCTTCCCCGCTGCCGTATAACAAACATTGTTTTACATGCTCCGGCAATTTCTTCCACGGCGTCTCCAACATGTCCGGCAGATTGAAATGAACTGCCAGACTCTTTAAAAGATGATTATAGTAAATAATCAGATTCCGCGTCCCCTTCCGCCATGCCGGAATCGCCCCTTTGTGAATGGAAAGATCTTCGTCCACCACAACTTTCGATGGATCCATCACCTGAAGACTGCCGATCCCGTTACACATCGGACATGCCCCGAATGGACTGTTGAATGAAAAATTGCGCGGTTCCGGTTTCGTAAAACTGATCCCGCAATCCGGACACGCAAAATGTTCACTGACCAATTCTTCATGCCAGGTCCGTTCCGGTTTGTCCGGCGTCGCCGGTTCTTCCAATAGAATCTTCATCACACCGTTCCCGATCCGCAACGCCGTTTCTACAGAATCGTTCAAGCGACTCCGCTCCAACTTGCCGCACATCAAACGGTCAACCACCGCATCAATGTCATGACGGATCGTTTTTGCCAGCGGCCGGACATCTTCCAATAACTGAATCTGACAATCAATACGCACACGGACAAAACCGTCTTTGCCAATCTTTTCCAATATATCACGATGTTCCCCCTTCTTGCCGGTCACATAAGGAGTCAATAACATCATGGCCCGCCCCGCAGGCAATTCCAGTAAGCGATCACAAATCGTCTGGGGCGATTGCGCCCGTAATTCCCGGTGACACTTTGGACAATGGGGCGTTCCCGTGTGGGCAAACAACAAACGCAAATAGTCATAAATTTCCGTCACCGTCGCAACGGTTGACCGGGGATTGCTCCCAGCAGACCGCTGTTCAATAGCAATTGCCGGGGATAAACCTTCGATATGATCGATTTTCGGCTTCCCCATACGATCCAGAAATTGACGGGCATACGCAGAAAGACTTTCCACATACCGCCGCTGTCCTTCTGCATAAAGCGTATCAAAAGCAAGAGATGATTTGCCCGATCCGGAAAGGCCGGTGATAACGGTCAGGGAATTCCGGGGGATACGCACATCAATCCCCTTCAGATTGTGCTCAGCAGCACCTTTAATTATAATATCGGACATAGTAACACCTCATGGAAATAAAATCAATATGGAATTGATGGATAATATACACCGGAAGTACATTTTTTCAACACACTTCAAAATTTTTGAATCTTTTTTTAATTTTCCGCTTGAAATATTAAAAATGGATGATATATTATGCACACAAAGAGGAACAAGTCGGGATGTAGCGCAGCCTGGTTAGCGCGTTTGTCTGGGGGACAAAAGGTCGTGAGTTCGATTCTCATCATCCCGACCATTTTTTTTGCCTTGATTCCAAGGCAAAAAAAACATGAAGCCTGCTTGTCGCGGCGGAATCTGCAGTGCAGATGAAGACGGATCAAGGCTTCGCTTCATAGCACCACAGGTGCGCTTCATAATCCGCCTTGCCAGACTTGGCACGGCGTAGCCCGCAGGGCGAAGACGGCTGAAGCATTGTTTCCGTCTTCATTTCATTACGCCGCGGCAAGCCATTTCATTCCGATATGAAGCACTTCGCTTACGCTCCGTATGACCTGTCATCCATAGCACTTCGTGCGACGGATGATGTAAGAAAATGGAAAAATGAGAGTTTATCCGTTTGCAATACAACGCTATCCGCACTATATTATGACCTACAATCCAGTCCTTTATGGCTGTTTTTTTATGTCTTGATTTTACCCAATGAATGACAGGTACTTATAGCTTAAATTCTCCCAAACAGAGAACAAACAGAGAACGCCAATTTCTCTGAAAAAGCGTGTATTTTGCATAGATTCTCTCGAAATTCTCTGTTTGGTAAGGTCGGCAGTCGTTTATGAAAGAATCATTTATTAAGCGTTAAGTTGGATTAAAGAAACTCTATAATGTTTGAGACCCCTATAAAACTGCACTACTCTCAAACATTTCAGAAGTTTTCCGACTGCGCTGTCGAGTTTGAGACCCCTATAAAACTGCACTACTCTCAAACACAGCATGTACGGTCGCACAGATCGGCAAGGTTTGAGACCCCTATAAAACTGCACTACTCTCAAACTGCCATACCATTCATAAGACCAGTCAAATTGTTTGAGACCCCTATAAAACTGCACTACTCTCAAACACCCAAAGCGTTGAATCCGGTCAAGATTTCGTTTGAGACCCCTATAAAACTGCACTACTCTCAAACAGCTGATAGCGTTCCGCGCGTTTCGCGTCAGTTTGAGACCCCTATAAAACTGCACTACTCTCAAACTGCCGACCTTGCCGCGATTTGTCACGCAGTGTTTGAGACCCCTATAAAACTGCACTACTCTCAAACAGCTCCGGATGATGCAAGGACAAGCGGGAAGTTTGAGACCCCTATAAAACTGCACTACTCTCAAACTGGATTCCGGTCCCGCAACGCACTTCACCAGTTTGAGACCCCTATAAAACTGCACTACTCTCAAACCCTTCAGCAGTTCGGCGGCGGCGGCTATGCGTTTGAGACCCCTATAAAACTGCACTACTCTCAAACGCCTCGGCTCGTTCAATGGCTCTTTTCAGAGTTTGAGACCCCTATAAAACTGCACTACTCTCAAACCGGGCTTCATCAATGCAGATA
>JAFVSW010000197.1 GCA_017503545.1 Lentisphaeria bacterium
GCCTCCACGATGAATCCAGTTCCTGCGGAACGTCTTCAACGCGGAGGCTGTCATAGAGCAATGTTATTCAATATCCTCCCCCAGGGTTACGCTTCGCTCACCCTGGGCTGTCTGACTCTTTCCGCCCTTTCAGGGCTTGCCTATCGATAAATCCGAGTTTGTACGGACGTTGAGATTTATGCTTTTTTTACATGTGAATCGGAAATGATTTTGTATTCACCTGCCAGTTATTTTTGTGCATAATTGTGGCACAAATCATCAAGGAATCATTTTTTTATGGGATAGATGTGGAAAAACTCTGTAAATATTTTATATACAAAGATTGAAAAATCCGTAATCTGTGCTATATTATAGACTTTCCAAAAAAACATAATAACAGGCGGACTTATGCGCGACATCAGAAACATTGCTATTATTGCACACGTTGACCACGGTAAAACTACGTTGGTCGATGAAATCATCAAACAGGCTAAAATCTTCCGTGAAAATCAGGAAATGCAGCGTTGCTATCTGGACTTCAACCCGTTGGAACGGGAACGCGGTATCACGATCCTGGCGAAAAATATCAGTGTCAATTACAAAGGCGTAAAAATCAACGTCATTGACACTCCCGGACACAGCGACTTCGGCGGTCAGGTGGAACGTGTTCTGAATATGGCAGATGGCGCATTGCTCCTTGTCGACGCGGCAGAAGGTCCGTTGCCCCAGACCCGGTTCGTGCTTGATAAAGCTCTGCAGCTCGGTTTGAAACCGATCGTTGTCATCAATAAGATCGACCGTCCCGATGCGCGCCCGCAGGAAGTCCTGAACGAAGTTTTTGATCTTTTTATCGACTTGAATGCAACGGAAGAACAGTTGGATTTTCCCATTCTCTTTGCCAGCGGCCGCAGCGGTTGGGCTACCACCGATTTGGAAAACGGCGCACGGGATTCCATGCTGCCTTTGATGGATGCAATTTTGGAATATATCCCGGCTCCTCCCGCCAAAGACGGTGCGGCACAAGTCCAGATTTCCACAATCGACTACAATGACTTTGTCGGTCGTATCGGTATCGGCCGTGTCAACCGCGGTGCGTTGGAAGTCAATAAGCCCATGATGCGTATTCTGCGTGACGGCACGATGCGCCCCATGCAGATCAAACAGCTCTTTACTTTTGAAGGTATCGGCAGAGTGGAAGTCGACCGTGTGGAATGTGGCGACTTGTGTGCGATTGTCGGTGCGGAACAGCTGGATATCAGCGATACCGTAGCCGATGCGGAAAATCCCGAAGCCATGCCGCCCATTACCATTGACGAACCCACACTTTCCATGATGTTCCGTGTGAATGACTCCCCGTTATTCGGTCAGGAAGGTAAATTCATCAGCAGCCGTCATATCCGCGAACGTTTGTTCAAAGAAGCGGAACGTGACGTAGCATTGCGTGTGGAAGAAACAGAAGGCGATTGCTTCAAAGTTTCCGGACGCGGTGTCCTCCATATTGCTATCCTGATCGAAACCATGCGCCGTGAAGGTTACGAATTGACTGTTGCACAGCCCAGCGTTATCACAAAAATGATCGATGGCGTTGCTAACGAATCGATCGAATTCCGTTCCGTGGATGCTCCCGACGGTTCCGCCGGAAAAATCATTGAACTGGTTGGTCAGAGACGCGGCGAAATGACAAAAATGGATGCACGCGGATCCCGTCAGCTGTTGGAATTCACCGTTCCCACACGCGGTCTTATCGGATTGCGCAGTAAAGTGATGACGGCATCTGCCGGACAGGCGATCATGTCCCATCGTTTTGATCATTATGAACCGTTCCGCGGTGATATTCCGAAACGTACGAACGGGGTTATGATCAGTATGGGCAAAGGTACGGCTGAAGCATATGCTATCGACGGTCTCCAGTTGCGCGGTACATTCTTTATCGATCCCGGTACGGAAACGTATGAAGGTATGATCGTCGGTCAGCATTGTACCGATGATGACCTGGAAGTCAACTTGCAGCGTGCCAAGAAATTGACCAATATGCGTGCTTCCGGTTCCGACCGTAACTTGAAGATCGCTCCGGCTCAGAAAATGAGTTTGGAAGAAGCTCTCGAATATGTGGGCGATGACGAATATGTGGAAGTCACTCCGGTGAATATCCGTTTGCGTAAACAGCTCCTTACGGAACTGGAACGCCGCCGCAGCCGTTCTGCTAAAATGAAACTTGCCGGTAACTGATTGCGCTTGATTCATGCTTGATTTCCAGAACGTCAGTAAATTACTTGGTGGAAAAGATATCCTCAAAGATGTCTCCCTGCGTATCAATAAGGGCGAGCGTGTCGGGATCGTCGGTCCGAACGGGACCGGCAAGACCACTCTATTCCGTATGATCATGGGGGAGATGTCTCCTGATTCCGGTGAGATCATTGTGCCGGAAAAATTGCGTTTGGGGTATTTGCATCAGCAATTGGCTGCTGCCGGATCCAATGTGAAACTGATCGATTACGTGGAAACTGCTGGCGGTGAATTGCCTGCTATCCACGCTCAAATGGAAAAAATCGAAGCACAGCTGCAAACCATGCAGTCGCCCCCCGATTCCCTGTTGAATGAATTGGGCAAACTCCAAAGTCGTTATGAACAATTGGGCGGATATGAAATGCGCCATCGTGCCGAAGCCGCACTGGACGGGCTCGGCTTTACGCCGGATGCGTTGGAAAAGCCGCTGGATGCCTTTTCCGGCGGTTGGCAGATGCGTGCCGCAATGGTCCGGACACTCCTCGGTGAACCGGATATCCTGCTCCTTGACGAACCTTCCAACTATCTGGATATCCCGGCTGTGGAATGGCTTCAGCGCAGATTGCGGTCCTTTGAAGGTACATTGCTTTTGATTTCCCACGACCGTTTCCTTTTGAATACGTTGACCGACATTACTGTGGAATTGAACAATGCCCGTTTGACCCGGTATTCCGGCAATTATACGTATTACGCCAAAGAACGGGAAGCCCGTCAGCTGCAAAGCGAAGCGGAAAAGAAAAATATTGAAAAACGAAAACAGCAGTTGCAGGATAATATCAACCGTTTCCGGGCGAAAGCAACTAAAGCCGCACAGGTGCAATCCTGGATCAAGATGCTGGATAAAATCAAAGATGCGGAAATCCCGGAACAACTTCATTTCCATGGGACGATCCGGATTCCCGATCCGCCGCCGTGCGGTTCGGAAGCATGCCGTCTGGAAAATGTCAGTCTCTCTTATGATGGCAAACGGGATGTCCTCCACGATCTTTCCCTTTCCATTGAAACCGGGGAAAAACTTGGTATCATCGGGTATAACGGGATGGGGAAAACGACACTCCTCCGAATCATTGCCGGACGCCTTGCTCCCACTGCCGGAACTGCCACTCCGGGTCATAAAGTGATCATCGGTTATCAGGCACAGGAATTTGCGGAGTTGCTTCCTCCCGAAGAAACTGCCTTCCAAGTGGTCCGCAATGCGGCGGGCGACTTGCCGTCACAGCGGATCCGGGAAATCCTCGGTGCTTTCGGATTTTCCGGCGACGATGCCATGAAACAGTGTGCGGTCCTTTCCGGGGGCGAGAAGATCCGCCTCTGCTTTGCCCGTATCTTTGTCAATCCGCCGAACCTGCTGATCCTTGACGAACCGACGACGCACTTGGATATCAATGCCCGTATTGCGTTACAGGAAGCCTTGCGGAATTATCAGGGGACGGTGTGCCTGGTCAGTCACGACGTGGAATTTATCCGCGGTTCCGTTTCCGGCATTTTGGAAATCCGCAAAGACGGCGTGAAACGTTATGCCGGCGGTTACGATTATTATCGGGAAAAGAAAGCACAGGAAGAAGCGGCAGCGAATCAAACCGCGTCAGCGTCGTCAGCATCCACTCCCGCATCGACGGCATCTGCCACTGTCACAACGGATGTGAATAAAAAAGATTTACGCCGTGAAAAAGCGGCTCGCCGGAACGAACTTGCGCCGGAAAAACGTCGTCTGGAAAAAGAAGTTGCCCGTCTGGAAAAGATTATTGAGGATGGCGAAGCGGAAAAAGCCGTTTTGATGGAAGAATTTGCTTCTCCGGACTTGAATCCGGCGGACATTCCGGCGAAACAGAAACGTCTGAAAGAATTGGATTATGACATATCCAAAGCCATGATTGATTGGGAATCTGCCGCTGCCGAACTGGAAGAATTCCGCAAAGAATACGACGCCATTTAAGCGATTTATAAAGCCCGTTACTTTGTCCTATGACGACGTTTCGTTCGAAAAATGCAAATTATTTTGCAAAATTCGATCGAAAAATGCAAATTTTTTTATCTCATCGACGTTTTGTGCCATAAAATCAAATCTTGTTTGAGTTTAATGTTGCCTGGTTTTATGTCTTTTCGATTTAAAATACCTTCGGCATTTTTATAAGAAAAGAAGTCAACGTCCGAATAAGCTGAGATGAATCTAGAACCAGTGCCAACGGCACGGCACAGTAAAGCCCAGGGTGGAGCGAAGCGTAACCCTGGGGATAAGACGTCGAACGACATTGACCAAGATCGGCATTGACGGATATGGCGTTCCGGCACGGAATGACATATTCGCCAATGCAATGATGTTTCCGGGAATGTCATTGCCACCATGATGCCGTCCGTTTCTACCGAAACGCCGTCATCGCGGTGGCTGTCATAGAGAATGTGGTTCGATGCGTTAATCCCA
>JAFVSW010000198.1 GCA_017503545.1 Lentisphaeria bacterium
AATCCGAGCTTGTTCGGACGTTAAGTTTTTCTTCCATGAATTCGTGAGTACTTCAAATTGAAAATCTATCAACTGCCGGAAATTTCAAGCTCAAAGAAAATCTGATTTTATGGCACAAACCGTCGAAGAGGCAAAAAAAAGTGAGGATTATTGACAGGATCAAAAATGGTTCTTCGATGGTTTATGCCATAATTGCACATACAATAATCCATGCAAACGGATAAATTTAAAAAAATAATAAATTCTGCTTGACTTTTATTTCACTGCCATTATATTATCTAATATCTTACTAAACTGTTTACTAAATGGACTGTTTTATGGGTAAAAGATCAACAATTAGAGATGTGGCAAAAGCTGCCGGGGTAAGCATTACCACGACCAGTCAAGTCATCAAAGGTATCGGGAATTTTTCAGAAGCTACCATCAAACGCGTCTGGCAGGTGGTCAATGAGCTGAATTATACGCCCAATCCCTATGCAAAAAAATATTTTTCCGGCGAAAATACCCCACGGGAGAAAACCGGACTGCTGATGTATGTGACATATTCCCCTTATGACAAGCTCCCGTGTGATGGAAACGATTACGGGGCCCATCGGATGTACTGCTTCGAAAAGGCATGCATGTCACATGACTGCATCGGTTCAAATTATATTTACCGGCATCAAATGGGATTCCGCTGTCGGCAGATCGTAAACGGTCTTGTGGATGGAGTTATCTTGGGGACGCAGGACAAAACCTTGATTGAAAACTTGAAACCGCGTCTTCCGCTTGTCCTGACCGATGTCAATGTAGAACCCGGGGATGTGGGACTTTCGGTCATCAATCCCGACTTGTGTTCCGCTTATGTACAGGTGTTTTCTCAGATCCGCGAAGCCGGGATCGACGGGAAGGTTGCCGTTTTCTGTGGTATAGAAAATGAAAAACATTTTTTGCAAAGCATCATAAAAGCCGAAAACCGGACGATTGAGCTGAAAAAAGCCATAAAACAATGTGATATCGACATCGACAGAAAACATTATTTCGATATCAGCGTCGATCCGGATATCAATGAAATGGTTCTGGAGAAAATCGCAGACAAGATTTGCCTTCTGGTCAAAAATGAGGGTGTCCGGATCATCGTACTGCGTTATATACAATTCCAGAATTTACCACGGATGCTTGCGGCACGTGGACTGCATTTGCCCGGAGATGTATTGCTCCTGGGGGTCAATACAATGCAAAAGGAATCGAAATCGGGCGTGATCCAGATCGTATATGACTGGGATAAACTGATGAAAACTGCTGTTGATGTTCTGTTGCAAACGATTGAAAATCAGGAACAGGCCTGCGGAAAATTTCTGATTCCCTGTAATGTCATTTCCGAATTAACCGGGGAGAATCAAAAAAACATCAATAATTAGACAAAAAAACGTGCTTTACAGTATTTTGTCCTATTTTTTTTATTTTTGGCTCAATTTTTTATTTTTATTGCAATAAATCTGTTTGATATTTTATTTTTTACAGGTTATTGTATGGTTAGAGGATGGAAGTTTTTCGTGAATAAGAACAACTGAAAGGAGAACAAACAATGAAAAAAGATTCCGTATCATTTTCATGGAAGGAAACATCACAGCAACATTTTACGCTCATCGAACTGCTGGTTGTCATCGCCATTATTGCTCTGCTTGCAGCAATGCTGCTGCCGGCTCTGGGGAAAGCAAAAGATGCCGGTATGCGGGCAACCTGTTCCTCTCAATTAAAACAGCTGGGTACATGCGCACACATGTATCAAAACGACAATCAAGACTGGATTGCCCCGTTCCGCGGCAACTGGACCGGCTATAGCTATTGGCATCGTAATGATGTCGGAAGTATGCTCCGCTATACGTCCTACAAAGGATTCGGCAGCAATATAATCTATTCCAATCCATCCAGGATAAAAAAGTTCTGTCATTGTCCCGCTGACCCGAATCAATTCGGGTTGGCATTTGACAGCACCGGCAGATACGGCTCGGAACCATTTTCTTACGGCTACAACGAACTCACAGGGGATGCCGGCAGACTGCAATATGCCAAGTACCGTTACCGCCGCGTAAAAAATATATTGTACCCGACAACCGGTTTTATGTTTGCCGATATCAATTCGGAACTCAATCAAAAAGGCAGTTACAACAAATACGCCGGACTTGGCATTCCCAACGGAACGATCCACGTAACCTGGTTTGATGCGCCATACAAAGTTATGACCCCCCGTCACAACAATGGTATCAATGCATGCCATTTTGATGGCAGTGTAAAATCTTACAAGTGGGGTGAATTAAGAAATCTTACATCAACAAAGGAAAGACGTATTATCGGGATGGACAACTGATTAATAATCAAACAATAATATAAGGAAAAAACAACCATGATCTCAAAAAAAATCACACTCACTCTCACCATTGCCGCTCTTACATTCTGCAGTTTTGCTGCTGAACCGGCAAAAAACTGGATCCGGAATGGAAGTTTTGAAAAAACCCCCGGAGCAAACGGTCAGGTCGATAACTGGAGTATCCCCAAAACGATGAAAATCGTTCCCGGAGGAAAAGACGGCAAGCAATATCTGGAAGGCAAAGGTACAACATCCACCTGGTCGCTGGGACTGCAAGCAGGAAAGACATATAAACTTTCTTTCTGGGTCAAAAAAGGCGGTAATTGGCTCGGTGTCACCATTTATGGCGTTGACAGCAAGAAAAAACAGGTAAAAGTAAAAGATCTTCAGACTTACTTTAAACCGCCCGTCAAGGATTGGGCATTACAGGAAATGACCTTTACTCTCCCCGCCGATTTTAAACACGGCAGAGTCATTTTCTCCATCCATGGCGGCGTGATCAGCCTTGACGGTGTCACACTCACCGAAGTGACAACAGCACCGGCGGCAAAATAATACGAGGAAAAAATCAAATGAAAATCAATAAGGTCTTACTGTTGACTGCAACGTTTGCAGCAGGAACACTATTCGCAGCGGATAAGCCGAATCTGCTCAAAAACGGCAGTTTTGAAACGCTGGACAAAAAAGGAAAACCGATCCAATGGAGTATTCCGAAAGATGCACGGATCGCCTCCGATGCAGTAACAGGCAAACAATGCTTGGAAGCCAATGGAACCATTTCCACCTGGGGATTACCCATCAAACCGGGAAAAAAATATGTGATCCGGTTCCATGTTAAAAAAGATAACAACAAATGGTTGGGCGTCCGCCTGTACGGTGTGACAAAAGCCGGAAAAGAAATCCGGAACAAAGAACTTTCCCGGTATTTCACAAAAACATATCCCACATGGGAAAAAATCGAATATCTGGTCAATATCCCCAACGATTTCAAAAACGGACGTCTCATTTTCTCCACGCACAAAGGATTGGTGCTTCTTGATGATGTATATGTGGGGGAAGCACCGGAAAAAGCAAACGACGGCAAACTGGTCTTTGACAGTGCCACAGCCGAGGGTGATTTTGCCTCTTACTGGCATGTGGAAGGCGGAAAGTGGAAAATCGAAAACCGTAAACTTTCCACCGACAGTAAAACCGATGTATTCAACATCATCAAATTCAAAGCTCCGCTTGGCAAAAATCTGCGTGTGGAATACACGTGCAGTTCCGATTCTCCCAGAGATTTGAGTGCCTTGCTCAATGCCGATGTCAAACAGAAAGGATTGATCGGATACGTCTTCGGGTTCGGAGCCGCCTATAACACATATAACTATATCGCAACAACCAAACCGTTCACCATCCTTATCCGGACCATGATGGAAGGTTTCAATACCGGTGTCGCACCCGGTCAGAAACACCGGATCTGTATTGAAAAACGGGAAGAAAAATTATATTTCTATCGTGATGGCAAACTGGAACTGGCAGCAGAAGATTCCCTTACCGGCGGCGATGTCCCCGGCAGATCCTTCGGCTTCTTCGCATACGGTCATTCTGTTTACGAAGATATCAAAGTATATGCGTTGCCGGAATCCAAATCGGTACGCCGCCCGGCGGAATGTAAAGTGGAAGAGAAAGTGATTTATGATTTTTCTGCGAAAGATGCAACATTTTCCGGCAAAGATTCCAAAGTCGTGATCGTCCCCACATGGGGTTACAATCAGAAATCAAAAGCACACGAACAAGTCACCATCGATGATCCCTGTCTGAAAACCACGCAGGTACAATTCCGTATTCCGGATAAGAACAGCGGTATTGTGGAATTCGACCTGCTCCGTCCCGGCAATATCCCGGTCCGCGCAAGTCTGCTGGATAAAGACGGCAAGGAAATTTTTGCCTTTATCGTTGATAACAAAGGGTTCTTCCATGCGGAAGGGGCTGACGGCAAAGTTCAACTTCTTGATCAGATCGAATACCGCCGCCGTATCATCTATGATACCCTCGCCATGGAAACGAATAAATGGTATACATTCCGCCTGTATTACGATCAGGCAAACAAGCGGATCGAAAACATTGCCTTGATGAATTTCTACACGGAAAACAGTCATAAGAACAGTTACAGCGGCAATGTTCCGGTCAAACAGGGGGATTACATCTCTCTCGGCGGCAGAATTCCGCTGAAAGCCAATACGGGCAGTCCGGTTCAATTTGCAGTCAAAGCAGACAAAACCGTTCTTCTGGATAACGTTGTGGCATTCGGTCCGGTCGGCACAAGGAAAGTCAATGGCAAAAGCATTCTGCGTCCGGCACTCAAACTTTTGAATTCAAAAGCCGTCTTGCGCCGTGACCCGTACAATCTGAAAAAGCAGTCTTTGCGCCATATGGAATACAGTCATAACCGGTATATCACCCCGGATATTGCAAAATACCGTCAGGGCGAAGGCAAAGCCTCTTTCCAGAAATGGGCAAGAGAATACAACGAATATTTCATGCGCGGGGCATTGAATCTGGAAAAAATCGAATTGCTGGAACGTCAGGCATTCTATCAGGGCAAAAACTCCGCACTCTCCGCATTGCGTAACGATTACGCAAAAACGGAAGTGCTTCAGGAAGAAGCCATGCGCCAGTTTGCCGATGCCTACTGGCACAGTGCCGATGAAACTCTTCTTGCAAAAAATGCAGCACCGACGTTGAAAACATTCAAAGATGCTGTTATTGCATTGGAAAACAAAATCGCCCCGCTGAATAAAAATATCAAGATCCCGGCTCTCCCCATTTATTATAATTGGGAATATAAATATGATCCGGAAAAGAAATTATGGACCCGCGACGGTAAACCGGAATCTTTCATGACTACCGTAAATCAAGTCCCCGGCAATCCGTCTTACGAAGCCACTGAATTTGTTCTTGATAAAGTCCGTGCTATGGGTATTCAGCCGGCATCTTCCATTGTTGACGGGATCGCCCAGGGTGCTACCACACGCAAGCCATGGCTGTTTGATGAAGTTACATTTGACCGGGGCGTGAAGAAAACAAAAAGACTCATTCAGCAGCATAATCTCAAACCATGGGGTTTGACCTGGCTTCAGTTCGGAACCGGTCAGATGAAAATGAAAGTCCCCAAATGGTGGGTGGAAGAAAATCAGCATGATAAAGACATTTTCTTCTCCACTCCCGCCGGAAAAACCGGAGAAAAACTGACCAGTATCTATAAAGGCTGGCCCACCTATTATTTCATGTCTCTGAATTTCTGGAATGATAAAGTACAGAAATATATTACAGACCGCCATTTCAAACTGGGACAATGGATGGCGCAGAATCAGGAACTTTATGTCAACAATCTGGTCTATCTCGGCGGGGAATCCACCTTCCGCGTGGAAAACGGTATGATGCCCGGATACGGTCCCAGTGCGGAAAAAAGATTCCGTGAAATCTTGCAGAAAAAATATAAAACCATTGCGACATTGAACAAAGCATGGGAATCGGATTACAAATCTTTTGATGAAATCAAACCGCCGCTCCCCGGTGCAAAACCCAGTCCGCTCCGGTATGAATTCTACACCTTTATCAATCAGGATTATTTCGATATCTACCTCGGTACGGTAAAACGGAATCTGGAAAAAGGATTCGGCAGAAAAATGTCTATCGGCCATGACTTCCAGGATACTTGCAGTTTGCTGGATATGCCTGCCTTCTTTGATAATATGTCGATCGCGCTCTTCCACTCCTATCAGATCTGGGATAGAAAGATTTACCCGAAATATCTCCGCAGTCTTGCCGAACCCTCCGGAACCCCCTGGGGTTGTATCGAATGGGGAGCCGTACAGGGGACTGCCACCATGTTCGATCTTACGGAATATAAAAAACATGCCTTGCGGGAACTTGGCGTGCAGTTGATGGGCGGTTGTGTCGCTCCCAACAGCTATTCCAACTTCTCATGCGAAGGTGCTTCCGACTGGCAATACGGCTGGGCCCAGCTGGACCATCGGACAGGGTTCATGACATTCAACTATCATGCTTCCTTCCAGCGAATCTTCAAAGAACGCGCCATCCGGATGAGCGAAATCGCCCTTACCAGTAAGGTTGTCCGCCCGGATATCGCTGTATTGGAAGTGGACAGCGCACGTCAGAACGCTCTGCCCGACCGCAGTGTATATTCCATGTGCCGTTCCTTTGCCATGGAAATGGAAAAACGTAATCTCAATTACAGTTTCCTGTATGAAAAATTCGTCAGCGATGGACGTCAGCCCATCAACGATATCCCGGTCATCTTTGTCCCCAATGGTATCGTTATGACCAAAACGTTGGATAAGAAACTGGTAGATTATCTGCGTAACGGCGGTACGGTCATTGCCTTCGCTCCTCCCGGAGTGTATAATGAATACGGCAAACCCAAAGCCGATGGTTTGTTGGCAAAAACCTTCCCCGGTGTCAAATGGACAACCGACAATTATACATCCTGGAAAGCCGACGGAAAGAAGCAGCAGTATTGGAGCAAGAAACTTGGCAAAGGTACGTTGTATCTGTTCGCTGATTCCATGAACTTTGATGGCAATTGTGCGGAATTCATTTCCATCTTCAACAAGCACAATAAACCGGTGATCACCTGTTCCAATCTGAATTTCCAATATGCACTCAGAGAAAAAGATGGCAAACGCTATCTCTATCTGTTGAATTACGATATGGATAAAGCACAAACTGCAGAAATCGCTGTCGCAGGAAAATACACCGTCAATGACATCAGTATTCCCGGCAAACAGCTGGTCAAATCCCAGTACCGTAACGGCAAAACGATCTTCAAAGTCCGTCTTGCTCCGGTAGAAATGGCATTGCTGGAATTGAGTAAATAATCCAATTCCGGATAAAAAAATTACGCCTCAATGCGGAAGAAAAAATCTGCATTGAGGCGTTTTTTTACAGGCGGAACCGGGAAATATTATTCCTTAAATACGCCGTAGGTTTCCTTGGATTTTCCGATAGACAAGCCCCGGCGGGGCGGCAAGAGTCAGACAGCTCCGTCTTCATTTTATTACGCCGTGACAAGCCAGGGTGGAGCGCAGCGTAACCCTGGGATTAACGCCTCGAACCACATTCTCCATGACAGCCACCGCGATGACGGCGTTTCGGTAGAAACGGACTGCATCGTGGTGGCAATGACATTCCCGGAAACATCATTGCATTGGCGCATATGTCATTCCGTGCCGGAACGCCATATCCGCCAATGCCAGTCTTGGACGATGTAGTTCTAATGCCTTATCCCAGGGGTACGCTTCGCTCACCCTGGGCTTTCTGACTCTTGCCGCCCTGACAGGGCTTGTTTTACGATTGATCCGTGGTTCTTCGTGCAGTTGTGACTTTGATTAGACTTGAGATAGCATTTTTGCTTATAAACAAAAATCT
>JAFVSW010000199.1 GCA_017503545.1 Lentisphaeria bacterium
CATTCCGTGCCGGAACGCCATATCCGTCAATGTTGGTCTTGGTCAATGTAGTTCGACGTCTTATCCCCAGGGTTACGCTGCGCTTCACCCTGGCTTGTCACGGCGTAATAAAATGAAGACGGAGCTGTCTGACTCTTGCCGCCCTGACAGGGCTTGTTTTCCAATTAATCTGCGTTTTTTTTCGAATAAAAAGTTTCGTGTTTATCTTACAAAGTAAATTTAAGAGTCCGGTGAATACCAACAAACTGCTATTTCCACATCAAAGAGATCTTTTTTAATCTTCTATTGTTTCAAAATTTTTACCGGACAGCAGTGATTTTTTGTATATTTCTGCTTTTGAATATCGTCATTTTTCTTTTTTGCCTTGATTTTGCATTATTTTTATGATATATTATGGGGTCGATATATAACAAATGCAATCGGAGTTTTTTATGGACGAGAAAGTGATATACCGGAAAAAATTGATCATTCTTATTTGCGGTGTGATCCTTTTTTTCTTTACCAGCATGAGTAAAATGTTGATTCCCGGTGCTGTGTTTGCCGATTTACAGAAAGAATTGAATTTTTCTGCCGCAGAATTGGGGGCGATCGGTGCCGCTTTTATGTATTCTTATGCGTTCAGTCAACTTGCTATCGGGATTTTTTCCGACCGGTATGGCGGTGTCCGGCTGTTGGTTCTCGGATGCGGTGCATTTACCCTGGGTACTTTTTTAAGTGTATCGGTATCGTCTTCATTCCTTATGGGGATTTTCCGGGTGTTGACGGCTTTGGGGGCAGGAGTGACTTTTCTGGGGGTGGCAAAACTCTCCAGTGATCTTTTCCCGAAAAACTTTTCGATTGCCCTGGGGACCGTATTGTTGATCGGGTATCTGGGGCCGGTGTGCGGAATCGCACCGATGGTGTGGCTGATCAGTAAGACATCCTGGCGGATTGCTCTGGGGATTCCGGGTGTGATTTGCCTGGTATCTTTCATTGTTATTCTTTTGAACATGAAAGGGACCACGCGTCCGGTGCAGAAAGGGCAGACATTTGCACCTTTGTTTGCCGTATTGCGTTGTAAAAAGATGTGGTATCTGTTCGGGTGCAGTTCTGTTGTGTTCGGCGGATATTATGCCATGTTGACATTGTTCGGGATGAAATGTCTGACAGATATTGTTCATTTGAAAACTTCTGTTGCTTCGTTGATCATTTCCGGATTTGCCACGATGATTGCCGCGGAATCTTTGCTGTTGAATTTTGTTATGATGTTATGCAGAGACCGCCGCCGTGTAATGGTGTTTGCTTCTTCCATTTCATTTTTTGCGGGCGCACTTCTCGGGTTTGCGGTCCTTCAATTCGGGTTACCCCGTCTGCTGATTTTGCCGTCACTGTTTTTGTTTGCATTTCCGGCTGGATTTTTTGCCATTTACAGTACCATTGCCAAAGAACTGGTGGAGAGCGATTATGTGGGGGTGGCTATTGCAATCCTGAATTTCTTTGCTTTTATTGTGATTGCACTTGCCGGTCAGATCACGGCATGGCTGCTTCAATGTTGGGAAGCCGGGGCACCGATGGGTGAAACCGGAATTTTATATCCGGTGGAAGCATACCGGAATATCTTTATATTCCTCAGCGTCATTGCGTTGTTGGGGCTTTTATTGGCGTTCGGTGTTCCGGAAACCAGAAACAGGGAGAAAATTTCTATATGATGATGACGAAACGCAGTCCGGTTGTTATTCTTTTTGTTTGGATGATTTCTTTTTTGACACCGCTGTGTGCTGTCGGGGAGGATGAAGAAAATGCTTCTTCCGGGATGCCGCCGGAGGAGATTAAACTTACGAAAGGCCGTCTCATCCTTACCGGCGATCCCTTCCAGACAGAAAGTTATCAGAGCGAATTGCTGTTTTCCGATTTGCTGGAGTGTGATGTTTCCCCCGCGATCCGGGAGGAATTGGAACGGAAACAGGTTTCCCCGTATAATGGCCCGGTTGCCGCCAGAATGTTCCGGAAGGCATCCCTTTATGCGATGATTCACCCCGGTACGAGCCGGACGATTTCTTTTTATGATACCCGGCACGGTTTGCTTGTTTTGCGTGAACGTGTTTCTGATATTGTGAAATCCTCCGGCAAGGCTTACCGGAAAAGCAAAGCGGAAAAAACGATGATCCGGCTCCATTTGCGTATCAGCGGCGTAAGCGGAGCGGAAAAATACGCACAATTGCTGAAAGAATCTCTGGTCATGCACCCGTTTGTTCTTGTCAGCAGTTTTTATGACCGTCCGGAAAAAAACAATATGCCGTTTTATACGTTGATGATCCGCACGAAAAACGGAACAAAAAAGAATGAGCCGGATTTATCGGTTGTCCTGACCGATCCCTTTTACATGGAGATTTTCTCACAAAACTATACCGCCGGAACTTCTGTGGGAAAGATTTTTTACGATCTTTGCCGGGCATTGAAATTGACCGGGGCGCAGGAACAGGCAGACCCGGCACAAGTGGAACAGCGTCTGCTGGATGAATGGATGGCATTGTGTCAGGCAAACAGTGAAAAAATGAATTTTACAGATCATAAGGTATTGCGCCGTCTGAACCGGGTTCTGTGTTCATTCAACCGGAATGATATCAGCCGCCGGAAGGATGAGATTTATCTGGAATTGTGCGGTTCTGTTATGGAATCCTATCCGGCAGCCAGTCGGAAAGCCTTTCTGAAACGGGCATTGGCACGGATGCAGGATTTCCGCCGTGACTTTCCCTCCTGTGTTTTTCCGAAAGATCAATTAGGCAATACCCATTATTTCGGCAGTCATCCTTTGCTTGCGCTGCGCCCGTTACAGACAATGGATCCGGTGGATCCCGTACTGTTCCGGCAATGCAAAGCGGAGAACGATCGCTGGTTGAGTCCGGGAGGCAGGATTGAAGTCCCGGAGATCCGCAGTTTTGCCCGGTTGAATCAGGAACGTCATGCAATCCGCCAGCGTTTTGCGGCGCAGGAAAAACACGATCCGGCAAATCTGATCCGTTACAGTTGGAATGCGGATATGGCGGAATTGCTTGCGGCTCAAAGTTATCTTAAACATCATCCGTCGGGACGGCTTCCTGCCTTTTCCAATTATTTTCCGCCGCGCCGTCAGAACTCCAATACCCCCCGGAATTGGGAGCAGATCACAGAGATTCTGCGTAATGAATGGCAGGTTATGGAAGAATTGTACCGCCGGATTCCCGGTAAAAACAGTCAGTCCCGATTGCTTGAACTCGGTTCCTTGCGGGATTATTTAATCTCTGACCGATCCAATCTCAGTTTGCGCCGGATCCTCCGCCGTAAAATCGACTTGATGAAAAAAGCCGGAATTTTCCAATTGCGCCCCCGCGGTGCTTATGGCGGCGCAATGCCGGATGCTGTCCGGGGATTGTTTGATTTCCGGGATCCCCGTCAGAAAGAATTGCTTTTGACCTTGAATCTGTACCCGTATCAATATTTGTTTGAACAGGAGGAAACTCCTTTACAGGGCAAGGTTCTGTGTTTATTGGAAAGCGGGGTGAAAGACCCGCAATGGCTGGGAGAACAGGCGTCCGCAGTCCGTGCGCTCTGGCAGAAGGCTTTGACGGATAAGAAATTATCCGCTGCATTTTCGATTCTGATCCGCGATTTGTATTTGAAAACGTCAGATAAAGCACTTGAAACATGTCTTTCGCAATTGAATGGAGATTTCCGGATCCGCAGTGTGGATTTGGGGGTGGAACTCTGCCTTGCATCCTGTCGGGACGGAGATAAAATGTATTTTCTGCTGCAAGGGGAGGATGGCTTGCTGGCGTTGAAAGAATTGACTCTTTCAACCGGAACTGTACGGGATTGTAATATGCCGCCGGTGTTTCATGATGATTTTCAGACCAAACGCAATTATGCGGGAACACCGGAACCCTGTTCGCTGATGTATGCGGGGAATGGGATTATTCTTGCCGGAGGAAGAAATGTGATTTATCTGTGGAATCGGAACAATGGCGAATGGTCGATCCTCCGTGATTTTCCGGGCGATTCTCCGGTTTGTGCGGTCCTGAAAGAAAATCGTTTATACATCTTGTGCGGCGGAACGGAAAAAGGTTCCAAAGAATTTATTTCCATGCACAGCTGTGATTTGAGCGGATATGACCGGAAGACCTATTTTAATGGCAAACGTTCTCCGGCACAGCATGAACTGGATCGTCTTTATACCGGCAGAGTCAGCGGATTTTTTACGGCTCCGGATGGCAATTTACTGTTTACGGTCCATTCTCTGAATCATTTTGCCACGCTGTACAGTTTTGATTTTCAGACGGAAACATTCCGCAAAAAGATAGATTTTCCGCTGGAATCCAAACATTTTACTATGCGGGAAGTTCTTCCGGGGTATTTCCTTGGCACCGCAGGGAAGGCAGATCAGTGTGCATATTTTACCTTATCTGCGGATGATCAGGCGCGTGTGCAATGGCTCTTTTCTCCATTGAAGAACAATACAGAGATATTCCGTTCTGTTCTGCCGGAGACAAATTTGATATCCAATCCTGCTACGCTTGCCAAAGGGGATTATCTTGCCGCAGTTGGCGGTCTTTACCCGGTGATTCTGTTTTTGAATAATCCGGAAAAATCTCTGCCGCTGTTTTTGCCGCCTGCGGAAAATGTGTATTATATCCCGCAGGAAAACATGTATGTGTTCCCGGCGATCCGGGGCGGCAGAGTATTTCTTGTAAATGAGGCAAAATAACGCTTATTTCAAAATCTTAGCCTCTTCGACGTTTTATGCCATAGAATCAGATCTCCTTTGAGCTTGAAAATTCCGGGAACTGCTAGATTTTCAATTTGAAGTACTCACGAAATCATGTAAGAAAAGACTCAATGTCCGAAAGAATTTAGAATCACTGTTA
>JAFVSW010000030.1 GCA_017503545.1 Lentisphaeria bacterium
CCGTGCCGTTGGCACTGGTTTTAGATTTATCTCTGCATTTACGGACAGATTAGTTTTATGTGCGCCATCGGACTTTTTCAAATCCGTCTTTCAATTTTCTTCTATTTTCTGCTCAGTTCTGGCACAAACCGTCGAAGAACCTAAAAAAAGGAATTGTTTCTATTGGGGTACAATAAAAACAATTCCGGTAAATGATGTATTCTCTGCCGCTGTTGAGTTGGTTGTCAACGAGAGGGCGGAGAAATAATTCTATCAGAAATTATTTCTGATAACGGACTTCACCGTTGACCAATGTCATCTGGACATTGAAGTCATAATCCAGAACGGCGATGTCAGCGTAGTATCCGCTTTCGAGACGGCCGAGGTCTTTCAAGCGCAAAGCACATGCCTGGTTCCAGGATGTGGTTTTGATCAATTCAGACAAAGGCATATCGGTGATTTCCACCACGTTCTTGAGCGCGTGGCAGATCTGGAGGGTACTGCCTGCCAATGCACCGTTGGATGCAAGGCGTGCGGCACCATCACTGACGACGACGGGGAGACCGCCGAGAGTGTAATCGCCATCGGGCATACCGCTGGCGCGCATAGCATCGGAAATGAGCTGGATGTGATCGCAGCCTTTGATGCTGAATACGAGACCAATCATATCCGGGCAGATATGGAGTTTGTCGCAGATGAATTCAATATAAACATCATCATGAGCAAGACCGGCACCGACAAGACCGATGTCGCGGTGATGGAGAGCCGTCATCTGGTTGCAGAAATGGCTGAGGTTGCGCAGACCGTGGTTGTAACCATCAAGGAACTGTTTGTATGTTGCGGCACTGTGTACGCAGGAGGGGGTGATACCTTCTGCAAGGAGTTCTGCGGAGAATTCAGCGGCGCCGGGCATTTCCACCGCGTAAGAAACTTTAATGACGGGGAAGATGTCATTGAGCCGTTTGACTTCTGCGATATCGGGAGCGCGGACGAAATCCGGGTTCTGTGCGCCGAGGCATTTCGGGTTGATGTACGGACCTTCCAGGTGAACGCCGGGGATCTTACAACCTTTTACGCCGGATTTAACGTATTCGGCAGCCGTTTTGAGAGAGGTTGCCAGTGTTTCTTCGGGGAGGGTCAAGGTTGTGGGGAGAAGAGTAGTGACCCCTTCTTTGAGTTTATCCACGCCCATTGCGGTGGTTGCTTCCAGTGTTCCGTCACTGAAATCGAGCCCGGATCTGCCGTGGCAGTGAACGTCGATAAAACCGGGCATTGCCATATTGCCCTGGAGATCAATGACCTGATCTGCATCGGGCAGGGCATCGCCGGCGGCATAAATGCGTTTGATGCGTTCTCCATCAATGAGGATGGCGGCGGAATCCAGATCTGCATCCGGAGAGATGAGACGGCAGTTTTTCAAAAGAGTTGTCATTTTCTATATCCTTTCGTTAGTCAAAGTTGACGATTGAAAAATAACCTCTGAATTGATATTTGTCAAATAAAAAACAAAGAAATATGCAAAAAAGTTTATTCCTTGAAAAGTAATTGCTGTTCAATGGAACGGATGGCTTCATCAATATCCGGAATCGTTTCCTTATTTGCAGTGGTTCTGGCTTTCTTGAAATCAGCCAGTGCGTCATTCAAGTTCTGATTCAGTACATGAAGATTTGCCCGGAGCAGATAGGCACTTGTTTTATCTTTATCTGCCCGGATAAAAGAATCTGCGGCAGCCAATGCTTCTTTGATTTTCCGGTTGGTTACAAGCAGTTCCAGCATTGCGGCACGGACAAAGAAGTTATCCGGATCATTTTTCATCAATGATTTGATATCCTGTTTTGCACCTTCAAAATTTTTCTGTGCATTCCGCAATTTTGCTCTTGCGATCAACAGGGGAATCCGGTTGTATTGATTTTTCAGTGAATTCAAATCCTGTTCTGCCAGGTCAAATTTACCGAAGATGGCATACAGATTGGAACGGGCAAAGATCAATTTCTGATTGCCCGGGGAGAGATAGATCATATCTGCTATTTGTGCAAGTGCTTCTTTTTCGCCAAGAGATTGGGCGGCAATCAACAGTTTTTCCACAAACACATTTTCGATATTCTGCCGTTCTGCCGACGCTGCCGGAGAATAATAATAGGCTTTTTTTGCTGCTTCAAATGCCGCTTTGTGCTGATTCAGCAGCGTGTGCGCCTGGGAGATATACATGTGTAATTCTGTATTGCGCGGATCTTCTTTTATGACTGTTTGAAGAATTTCCAATGCTTCCGTCAGATTATCGCTCTGCCGGATCCAGAAGCAGGCAAGTGCCGCTTTCCCCTGGGGATTGCCGCTTTCCGCAAACAGACGGTAATGTCTGGCGGCGGTGATGATATCCGGCCTTGAATCGAATAAACCGTTTTCCGCAATCAGACCCAGCAGAAAATTGGCGGGGCCGTATCCGGCAGCCGCTTCCCCGCGGAGTTGTTTCCGGGTCGCCCGGAACATTTCTTTTTTCCGTGTGGAATGATACGGCTCCTGCCAGAGTTCCCGGAACATACATTCGCCTTCACTGGTATGAATTTCCACCAGTTTATCGCAATGGGGACAGCGTTTTGTGGTTGCCATGAAAAATTCTGCCGTGGAGAAGGATGGGGTATAATCCCGGATCACATCATTTTCTGCGCGGGAGAGGGAGAGCAGCTGCCGCTGATCACCGCCCGGCATACAGGAGTGAAAAAAGAGCAAAGCCCACGAAAATAAAAAAACGATCAATAATTTCAGCATGTGTTTGGTTTCCCTTATATCCTATTTTTTTTCTTATTCGGTGTTACTGTTCGGAATCCCGTGTTCTTCCGCCGCGTAACGATGCGGTGACCGCACTGATACAGAAGATGATACAGGATATCAGGACAATCGTTGCCCCCGCCGGTGTTCTTGCCCATTGTTGTGCGGAAACGATCAGTCCGGCGGCTCCGGAAAATGCGGAGATCAGAAGCGTATACCAGAACATCCCTGCTGCATCTTTTGCAAAATTACGGGCTGCCGCTGCCGGTACGATCAGGAGTGCTGTGACCAGCAAAACACCGGCGGTGCGGACGGCAACAATCACCGTTGCGGAAAGCAATGCGGCAAACAGGTATTGATAAATTCCGGTTTTGATCCGGTGTACGGCTGACAATTGAGGATTGATCGCAATACACAGCAGTCGGTTGAACGCAAAATATTGAAAGACCAGATAAGTGATCATCAGCAGCAGAATCCAGAAAAGAGCCTTGTTGTCAATGGTAAGAATGTCACCGAAAAGAAACGACTGTGCTGATTTTGCTGCATTCTGATCCCGGCTGACAATAGCAAGACCGAATGCCACAACACCGGCAAAAATAACACCGATGATCGTATCCGTGGAAAGCCGGCTGCTCCGTTTCATATACATAATGAGGTATCCGACAGCCAATGCCAGAAGCAGCATGGAAAGACTGGGGTCGAGAGCCAGCAGAATACCAATCGCCACACCCGCAAATGCGGAGTGTCCGATGGCATCCGAAAAGAATGCCATTCTGGAATTGACCACCTGGATCCCGGTTCCCGTTGTAAGCGGAGCCAGCAACAGAATACCCAACATGGCGCGCCGCATGAAATTGTGATCCATACATTCAAAGGGAAAGAGATAACTGACCCCGTTTGCAAGAGTTGTCATAAGCGTATCAATCATTTGCCGTCTCCCTCTGTTCTGTGGTGATGATGATGATGGTGATGATGACCGCCGTGACAGCAGTGTGTCGATTCCCCGTTTTCGTTATCGTGGGAGTGATACGGACAGTTGTCCGGGCAGTTTGCGGCATCTTCCGGCAGGTCATGCAGATTGGGAATACCGAGATGCAAGCCGAACGTTTTGGTCAATACTTTATGAGTCAATACCTTCTTGGGATCACCTTCCGCAATGACGGAACCTTTCAGGCAGATTACATGGGAGGCATGGGCTGCTACTGTGGCAAGATCGTGACTGATCATAATTTGGGTAAAGCCCCGGTCTTCCCGTATCTTCCGCAACAATTCACAGCAGATTTGACCGCCTTTGAAATCGACTCCGGCAGTGGGTTCATCCAGTACCATGATCTCCGGTTCGGTCAGCAAAGCCTGCGCCAGCAGTATCCGCTGGATTTCCCCGCCGGAAAGCGCACCGAAGAGGCGGTTGAGCAATTTTTCACATTCCAATTCTTCCAGAATGGCAGCAATCTTCTTTTTACAACTTGCAGATGCACCGAAGAACAGGGGACGCCGCTGCAATCCGGCAAGGAGGTAATCCTGTACGGTAATCGGCATATCCCGATCGAATTGCAATTTCTGGGGGACAAAACCGAACCGCGGTTTCAACGGGTCTTTACAACCGGGAAATGTGATTTTACCTTTGTATGACATCTGTCCCAGAATTGCCAGGGTCAGACTGGTTTTTCCTGCGCCATTCGGCCCGACAATCGCCGTGGAACTGCCAACGGGAATATGGGCGTTGACATCCTGCAGAATGGTTGTTTCCCCCACTTGAATGGAGACATTTTCAATATTTACAGCTGTTGAATTCATTTGCTCAGGTGTTCCTTGAGTACCGCCAGATTTTTCTTCATGGTATTTACGTAATAAAGCGCATCTGCATCCGCCGGACCGGAGGCGACCGGGTCAAGAACGGCGTACTTGATTCCACATTCCTTTGCCAGCATTTTTGCAAAATCAGCGGGATATTGCGGTTCTGCAAAAATTACAGTGACTTTATTTTCTTTGATTTTTTTCTTCAACTCTGCCACATGAGCGGGGGAGGGTGCCTGTGCGGAATCGGCATGGAGTGATACCGCCTGATTCAATTTAGCCAATCTTGCCAGATACGCAAAAACATCGTGCTGGACGGCAATATTTTTCTGTTTGAAATCGGCTTTTTTGAATGCTTTTTCCAATTCTTTCAATTCAAAAATCACCGCAGCCGCATTTTTCCGGTATTGTACTTTATTGGAAGGGGAAAGTTTTTCCAACGCATCCGTAATGTTTTCCACCATGCCGGATGCCATGTCCGGACTGGCAAACATGTGGGGATTGGCTGTGCCGTGATGATGTTCGCTTTTGCTTTTGCAATCGGATTTTTTACAATGAGCGGCTTTTGCCATAATCGGACGGAATCCGGCGGTGGTATCTGCGACCATCAGGGAGGGATTGGATTTCAATGCCGTTTCACAAAGTGCATCATCCAGACCGAGACCGTTTTTCAGCAGCAGGATCCGGGATCCGGAAAGTTTCATCAAATCGGATGGTGTCAATGTATAATCGTGGGGGCAGCCGGTATTGGCGGGCAGAAGCAATTGGACTTCGGGACCGCGTGTATGAGCTGCGATCGATTTAGCCAGCAGGTAAACCGGATATGTGGTACAGATGACTTTTGCCGTTTTTTCTTCATTGATACGCCGTTGATGTCCGAGATAATTTGCGCCGGTCAGGATCAATACAATTGCGCCTATAATGATAAATAATCTGCCTTTGGTTTTGTCTTTCATACTGCTCATTCTCCTTTCGTGCTGTCTTTCTTATGGAGACAATTCAATTTGACTCCATTGCATTGTGTGCATCGTTCCACCTGATGTTCCTGCATGAATTTTGCCCAATGCAATTTCTGGTGCGGACTCAATGTGCCAGTGCCGCCGCAGAACGGGCATGTTTCCTGCAATGCAGAATAAACTGCCGCCCGGATGAATTCGGATTTGTTGGTGACTTTTTCCAATGCCGCCATCATTTCTTCATCCGCTTTGAATGTGATTACAGAACGTTTCATGTCTTAAAACTCCGGGTGTACGTGTTGCTTTTCTGGTAAGGTAATACAAAATATTACTTTTTCAAGCGGAAAAACGTAAAAAAATGAAAAAAAGTCTGCGTTTCCGATTTGAAAATTCTGCAGAACACTGTATGTTATAGGGAGACCGCTTAATCTTAACAATAGCCGGAGGGGGAGTGGATGTTGACGAACAGAATACAATATCAGATACCGATTATGGAAACGTTACCATCAAAAACGAAAGATGATGAACTTCTCGCCCGGATCCGGGATGGGAATACCGGTGCCTTTGATGATATGGTCATTGCGTATTCACCGAAACTGATCCAGGTGGCGTATGGCTTGCTTGGCAACAGACAGGATGCCGAAGAAGTTGTACAGGATGCGTTTGTCCGTGCTTACAATGCATTGGCGGATTTTCGCGGCGATTCCAGTTTGGAAACCTGGCTGCACAGGATTACGGTAAACCTTGCAAGAAATAAATATCATTGGAATAAACGGCGCGGGGATGGTGTCAATATCAGTCTTTCCGAGCCGCAGGAAACGGACCGGCAGGAAGCAGATGTGGATTTGCCGGACAGCCGTTTACAGCCCGGTCAGCAGTTGGAGACCGAGGAAATGAACGCCAATATTCTCAAAGCGATTCATTATCTCCCGGAAAAAATGCGGGAAACGATCGTGTTGAGACATTTGGATGATTTGCCTTATGAAAAGATTGCAGAACTGCTTGACTGCCGTGTCGGTACTGTCAAGTCACGGTTGGCGCGGGGGCGTGAACTTTTACGCAATTATCTTGCTGCGTTGGAGGAAGGCAAGGATCTGGCAAATTTGAAAGTGGATGATTCTGACGACTAAGCAGGAAGGAAAAAGAAGAGAACGATGAACAAGCAGAACAATCAGAATGTCACCCCGGATTGTCCGGATATCGAATTGCTTTCCGCATGGTTTGATGGGGAAGAAATCCTTACGGATATGCAGAAAGAGCATATCAAACATTGCAGCGCATGTGCAAAACGCCTTGCCGATTACAAAGGAATTTGTACCGGTATGAAAAAAGGTTTTACCTGTCAGGATTTGAATGCAGAGGTTACGGAGCGGATTTTGAGTCAGACACATTGCATGATCCGTCAGCAGATCAATGCGGTATGTTTGGAAGCACAGGCAAAAATGCGCCGCCGTATTATCTGGGGAATCCGGATTGCTCTGCTGCTGGTTGCGATTGTCGGCTTTATCATTCTGATGGTACGGGAGAAAAAAACATCCCGTCCTGTCCCCGCAAAACAAAATACCTCTGTTACCATCAAAGGTCCGGCTTTTTCTGCTTTCCGCGTTCCGAAACAGTTGCGGTCCTACCGCACCTCTGATGTTTTTTCTTCTTCTGCATCTCCGGTTGAATTAAATCTTGGCGGTTTCATGTTTTGTGTGTTTGACGGGGAAAATCATTTTGTATTGCACGCACCTGTCTGTATTTTGCCGCGCACTTTACAGTATTGGCATTGCACATCATTCAACGCAAAACAACTGGAAGGACATCTTGAGCATTTGAAAAAAGAGCTTGGAATAGAAAAATTGGATATTCTGACTTCCGATAAAAGCGGGACGTATCCTTTGGAAATGATGTTCCAGGGAAATGTCAGACAACTTGCTGTGTTGATTAGACAAATGCGAGCCTGGGGGATGAATCAGTTGAGTTTTTCTGCACCCCGTCATGATCAATACTTTTTCCTCAGTGATGGAGAATACAATGTGCGCTGTCGTTTCTTTGTTTTTATTCCTCAGGATGGCGGTAAGTACATTTTGCCTGTGATGTGATCTTATGGAAGAACAAAAAACGGAAAAAATCAATCTGCCTCCGGCGGTCAAACGGAAAATCGACCGTATTGTTTGTTGCGTTCTTGTGCCGGTCCTTGTGGTGGCTGTCCTTTGCTTGAGTTTGTTTTCTCCTCCGAAATTGACCATGGGCGATGGATATTTATTCGGTTCTGCCGGTGGGGATGGTACACGGTCTCTCATTTATGCACCGGGGGGAGATGTGTTGCTTGGTCCGGCACAGATCCGTTTATGGGGAACCTATCCGCTTGTATTCGGCACTACGGATCTTCCGGATTGCGCGTACTTTATTTTGAATTTACAGGAACATACGCTGCAGAAAATTGCAGAAAATGCCAAACCGGAAGAAAAGAAAGAGTTTGAACAGATGTTGAAAAAATATGATTTCCAACTTACCCAAACGGTGGATTGGAAAACGTTATTCCGGGATCGTGACAATACCATGTTGCGCCGGACATTGAAAGATTTGTTATCCTGTCCTGCCCGGCGTATGTTCACCGGTTTTTCCAGTGACGGGAAAAAGTGATATAAAAGAGGCAATTTCAAAAAAAATCACATCCGGAGAAAAAAAAACTTGAAAAATCAGAAAGAGGATGTATTTTATACATCAGGAAGCAGGAGTTCATTCCTCTGAACATTAAATACATCAAAGCCGCCCGGCTTTATCGTACCAAATTATGAGTTGGAGCGATCAATGAGACCCTGCTTCTGTTTTTTCATCCAAAACTAAGAATAAATAATCGTAAGGGCAGACAGTATGTTATTGTTTCTTGTTGGTATCGCAATTTTGATCCTCGGCTATTTCACCTATGGTAAATTCATCGAAAAACAAGTTATGCCTGATGACAGGTTGACGCCTGCGGTCAAAAATCCTGACGGCGTGGATTATGTTGTATTGCCCCAATGGAAAAATATGTTGATCCAATTGCTGAATATTGCCGGAGTCGGTCCGGTGATCGGCGTGATCCTGGGGATCAAATTCGGTTCAATCGTTTTCCTGATCATCCCCATCGGTAACTTGATTGCCGGGGCAACCCACGACTTCCTCGGCGGTATGATGTCACTCCGGGATAACGGGGCGAATCTGCCGAAGTTGATCAAAACGCATCTTGGCAGCGTGTATTCCCGGATTTTTTCCTGGTTTATGGTGTTTTTGCTGCTGCTGGTTGTGGCTGTTTTCATCAATATCCCGGCGGGACTGTGTGATGGTGTATTTTGCCCGGAAACCAAACAGTTCTGGTGGTTTGTCGGAATCATTTTTCTGTATTATATTCTCGCAACCTTGTTCCCGGTGGATAAGATTATCGGGAAAGTTTATCCGTTTTTCGGTATGATGCTGCTGTTGGGGACCATTGGAATTTTTATAGCATTGTTGATTGCCGGGTTCAAAAATCCTGTCTTGCTGACGGAGACTGCGGATTTCCGTAACTATATGTTTACGGCAGAACATGCACCGGTTATTCCGTTGTTGTTTGTGACGATTGCCTGCGGGATCATTTCCGGATTCCATGCGACCCAGTCTCCCATTGTTGCCCGTACCATGAAAAGTGAAAAACAGGCGCGTGCCACATTTTACGGCATGATGGTTCTGGAAGGGATCATCGGTATGATCTGGGCAGGTGCCGGTATGGCAATTTATAATCTGTTCCCGAAAATGATGGTTGGTTCTCCCAATGCCGCATTGCTGAAGATCACAACGTATTTCCTTGGCGAATGGATGGGGTTGATTACTGTTGTTGCCGTGATTATCCTTGCTGTAACATCCGGCGATACTGCATTGCGCAGTACCCGCTTGTGTCTGGCAGAAATGCTTTCTATTCAACAAACGGCGATCCGGAGCCGTATTCTTCTCTGTCTGCCTTTGATTGTTATTGTGTCAGTTTTGCTTTGGTGGTCCAATGTCAGCACCAAAAGTTTCGGTTTTCTCTGGAACTATTTTGCCTGGGGAAATCAAGTGCTTGCCGCATCGACTCTGATGGCGGCTGCCGTATGGCTTTTCAAACAGAAAAAGAATGGTTTTGTTGCGTTGATTCCGGGCATGTTCATGACATTTATTGTTTGCACCTATATTCTCTGGACATCTCCGGTTCATAAACAGGCATACGGTTTCGGTTTGCCGGTGGATATTGCCCGTTTGATCGGGATCGGTGTCGCCTGTCTGTTTGGTTTCTTTGTCTGGCGCAGAGTGAAAAAAACGGATACCATTTGATTTGATTCATGAAAAATAATCAGAGGTCAATTGTTTTTGAACCATCTGGAACAAGGGTGGGGGATTATCAGCTTGGTCAACGGCTTGGTTCCGGCGGCATGGGTACGGTGTATCTTGCCCGCCAGATTTCCATGAACCGTCTTGTTGCACTGAAAATATTGCATACGGAATTAGTGCAGAAAGAATCCAGTCTCAAACGTTTTTTCCGGGAAATGCGTATCAATGCCAATGTGACCTCTGACGGTTTTGCCAGAGTGTACGAAGCCGGACAGGAAAATGGTGTTGTCTTTTTCTCCATGGAATATGTAGAAGGGCAGGATTTGAACACGCAGTTGCGTAAGACCCGTCAGCCTTTCAGCGAAGAGGAAACGTTGGAGATTGCTCTGTTTGTTGCAGAAACAATGGGATCCGCATGGGCGCAAAATAAAATCGTTCACCGGGATATCAAGCCAGCCAATATTATCCGCACGGTTGACGGGGAATATAAGTTGCTGGATCTTGGTGTTTCCAAATCTTTTTTCGATCATGACGATGCCCATTCACTGAATTTGACGCAAGCACATTTTATGGTAGGGTCGCCCGCTTATATGAGCCCGGAACAGGCGAATGAGACTCATTTGGATTGCCGTGCCGATATTTATTCCCTCGGGATCACGATGTATCATTTGCTGACCGGAAAACTGCCTTATGATTCACCCAGTCAATTCGAAGTGATCGCAATGCATTTTCAATCGCCGGTTCCGGATGTGAAAGAGAAAAGACCGGATGTCTCCAATGGTACAAAGCGATTGATTTGCAAAATGCTTGCAAAAGAAGCCGATGACCGGCAGGCATCCTGGGAGGAATTGGCGCAGCAGATTCGGAAAGTGATTGCCCGGCGTCAGTTTTTCAAACGTTTTGCTTCTGTTTTCTCCGGGAGAAAATTTCAATATTATTTTGCTTCTGCCGTTTTGGTGATAGCCTGTATTCTCTTGTATTTACAATTTATTTCCAGTCAGAATAAAACTCTTCCGGAACAGAATGAATTGGGGGAAGATCGCGTAAAACAGGCTCCCGTCTCTGTTGCTGCGGAACAGGATTTGGATCGCTTGCGTGAAGAAACATTGGAATATCTGTTGCAGCTGTCTGCAAAATATGAAAAAGAGAACGAGCTGAACAAGGCTTTGGCGTTGTGGGTCCATTTTATCCCGCCGCCCGCTTTGAAAAATGATGAAGTCTTACGGCAGCGTATCCGGGAGCAGATCCGGTATTTGCAGAAACAAATTTCCGGAAACAATCAGCAGGGTGAATCTGTTACAACAGAATAAAGTCCGCTGCAATCAATGCCCCGGCAAGAATCAGAATCTCCGCAATTTCGGCAGTTGTGCCTGCCGCCACTCTGGTAGAGCCGCCCATCCAGGTTTTGGATTCCCCATTGACATAAATGGCGGCAAAGATTCCGGCACCGTAAATACACGCCATGATCCGTGCGCCCTGGAGAAGACATTGCACGGCAAAATCTTTCTGCTGTTTCCAGATATGGAATGTTTGTGTAACAACTGCCAGTGTTCTTTGCGGTGCAAAAGGCTGAACAAATTCCCCGAATCCGTAGCAGATACTGAGATAGAGAATACATAATGGCGTCAGAATCAGAAACAACAGAATCACAAAAGGCACATTCAATTTCCCTGCAATGGAATATTCCGGTTCTCCGGGCGCGGCATTGTTATGACCGGCTGCAATCATCATAAACAGTCGTGCAAAAAACGGTGTGGTGATAAGGAAAAAGCCGAGCAACGTTGTTTTCTCAAACAATGCAAGACGGGTAAAAAGCAGATAAATCAGCAGCAATTTGGAGGATGCAAGTATGGCGCAGGCAGTGACTCCGGCATAGCCCGGATATTCCTGTGTTTGCAACATCTTTTGTACCCGTTCCGCCTGTGACAGTTTCCGGTCGGCAAGAGCATCGGTGAAAATCGCCAGATCACGGAATCCGGAGAAACGGGAAAGCCATGCCGTCAGAAACACATATACGCACCCGGAGAACAGTACAAACGCCTGCAAAGTGGAAAAACAAGCAACAAAAAACAATGGCAGGAGTGCGGCGGCAAGCCCGATATACAATCCGGCAAGAGGATACCAGAACAAACTCTTTTTTGCCAGTTCCGGTGTTGTTTCCGGCGTATGAAAACGGAACAGGGTCAGTTCATTGAATGCCAGTTTCAGCGGCTGTAAGAGTTTGTCTGTCAACATGATCTTTTAATCTCCTTCCGGCGCGTTGCGTAAATCCTGTTGTATGATATCGCCCGGGCGTGTATCCATTCCTGCCCAGATTTTTCTGCCCGGATAAATGGAGGTATGGATCCCGGTATGTACATCTTTTCCGATGATTGCGCCAAGTTTCCGGCGGCCGGTATCGACCAACATACCATTGACGACGGACCGTTGTTTTTTGCCGTCGTGGCGCAGATTGGAGGTGATCGTTCCGGCACCGATATTGACATCCGGACAAATGATGGAGTCGCCGATGTAGGAAAGATGTCCGGCTTTAACATTCTTCATGAGAATGGAATTTTTGACTTCCACAGCTTGTCCGATATGGCAATTGGAACTGATATAATTCATCCCGCGCAAGTAGCAATTCGGTCCGATTTTACAGTTTTTTCCGATAATGGCAGTCCCTTCCACGTAAACGCCGGGCAGAATCACAGAGCCTTCTCCCAGGTGAACAATACCGTCAAGTACTGCCAGTTCCCGGACTGTACCTTCCAGGTTGTTTTCTTTTACAGACCCCAATATCAACTCATTCAAACGGAGCAGATCCCAGGGATAATGAAGCAGCAGAGAGTCTTCATCACAAGGGAAAAGCACCGGCGTGGTTTCCTGTCCCCGGTTTGCCAGAAGCAAGCCATCTTCTTTTGTGACAGCAAAAGGCCCTTCACATGCGAGAAGTTTTTCTATAAGAGCATCGGACGGCCAGAATTTTGCGGAAACTTTCAGTGTTTCATTTTCCCGCATCAGCGGAGCCCAGCGTTGGATGAGAACTTCTTCCAGTGTGCCGAATCCAACTTCCAATTCCAGTATGGAATCCATGCAATCCAATGGGGCCATGGTATCCGGAACATATTTGTCTATGAAAGAAATTTTTGAATTTTCCTGCATCATGCCAACCCCTTTCTGATTGTATCACAAACGTATGCCGACCATTTTTCCACAAGTGCGGTATCCGGTGCTTCGGTGAGAATACGTATTTTATTTTCTGTTCCGGAAGTGCGGACAAGGATTCTGCCTTTATTGCCCAATGCAGAACGGGCTTCTGCAAGGACGGTATTCAATTGGGGAATCTGATCAAGTTCCACTTTTTTCAGGATCGGAATATTGACCAGTTTCTGCGGATATTCGTCCATGAAGCCATAAGCCAGATCGTGTAATGTGGCATTCTTTTTCTTCATGACTTTCAGAATGTGCAGGGCGGAAATGATGCCGTCACCTGTTGTTGCATAATCAGAGAAAATCAGATGTCCGGATTGTTCGCCACCCAGATTCAATTCCAGGTCACGCATCCGTTCGATCACATAGCGGTCACCCACCGGTGTAATCTCTGTCCGGATATCGGCGCGTTTCATGGCATCCACCAGACCGAGATTGCTCATGCAAGTTACGGCAATGGCATTGCCGGCAAGGCGTCCGCGCTGTTTGTAATCCAATGCACACAAACCGATGATGCGGTCACCATTGATGATGTTGCCCCGGTTGTCACAGAAAATGACACGGTCTGCATCACCATCGAGAGAAATTCCGATATCTGCATTGTGTTCTTTTACCAGACGGACGATATTCTGGGGACATGTTGCGCCGCATTTATCATTGATATTAAATCCGTCGGGAGAAGTTGCTGTGCGGATCACATCCACACCCAATTCTTTGAAAATGATGGGGGCAATATAATATGCCGCTCCATTCGCACAGTCCAATACGGCTTTGATGCCGCGCAGAGATTGATTGCGGATGGTACTTTTTGCAAATTCAATGTATCTGCCGCGTGCGTCTTCAATACGGAATGCTTTTCCGATTTGACTGCTTCCGTTGGCACGGGCACCTTTTTCCATTGCCATGACTTCTGCTTCGATCCGGTTTTCTGTTTCGTCCGGCAGCTTGTAGCCGTCCGCATCGAATATCTTGATTCCGTTATCGGTTGACGGGTTGTGGGAAGCCGTGATCATAATACCGCAATCCGCACACATGGAGTGTGTCAGGTGGGCAATGGCAGGAGTTGGGAGCGGACCGACGCCGAATACATCCATCCCCATACTGACCAAACCGCTGGTCAATGCGCTTTCCAACATATAACCGGAAAGTCGGGTATCTTTCCCGATAATGACTCTGGGGTTTTTCTTGCCTTCTGCCATAAAAACGGTGGCGATGGCTTTTCCGACGCGTAATGCGACTTCAGGGGTAATCGGATATTCATTCGCTTTTCCGCGAATTCCGTCAGTTCCAAAGAGTTTTGACACTTTTGCACTCCAGTTTTTGAAAGTTAAAAACATGAACGGCGGGGATTTCAGCATCAGCAGCGCAATACATCCTGTATCAGTGACATAAATTGCGCCCGGAGCAAATCTCATCCGCTGTGGGGAATCACAGATTCACGCCCTTGGCCTGTCAGTACTCTTCGCACAAAAACTGCCCGAAGCATTCTTCCGGATCACGGAATGGCAACAACGCCGTTCAGCTGTTTATCCGTAATCGACCCGGTAAGTCAAATAAAGTGTCGGTTAAAAGTTTTGATTTTTTACTTTGTAACGGATGAAATTTCACCCTGTTACGCAGAAACGAAAAAGCGGAGGAGGCAATGCAAGGCATATGTCTCCGCCGTCTTCTACGATCTTTTTCAGCAAGCTGATTTCCCGGTATGGCGGAATGAACTCACCTCATTCCGCCTGATATGATATTACGCCCCTGCGATCAGCTTTTTACGTCAAAAGCTAAATTACTTCTGTCCGCGGATGCCGAGAGTACTTGCGATTTCCAAATACTTGGCATGGTTTTCCTCTGAAAGATAGGAAAGAAGTTTTTTGCGACGATTGACCATAGCCATCAAACCGCGACGGGCACTATGATCTTTCTTGTGTGCGCGCATGTGTTCAGTCAATTCGCTGATTTTTTTTGTAAGCACGGCGATTTGCACTTCGGGAGATCCAACATCGCCCGGCTGACGTGCAAACTTTTCCATAATTTCTGTTTTAGTAGCTTTGTCCATGATCCTCAATTTCCTGAAGGTTAATGAATGTTATGACTCTAAAAATATATACAATTTTCAGATTTTTTCAAATAATTTTTCATCTTTTTTTCA
>JAFVSW010000200.1 GCA_017503545.1 Lentisphaeria bacterium
CGACAGCCTGCATAATCGGGTCTGTGGTCAGCATTTCTTTCAGCATCTGTGCAGGATCTCCTTTGCGACTACTCCAATAACGCTGCCGCTCCTGAACCTTCGCAACATCAAAGTCTGGATAATTAGCACCGTGAAGCATTCCCCATAATTTCGACTCAAGCGGCGTAACTCCACGAACTTTTTTGCGGTAAACTCCATGGATCGGTTTCAAACGGGGATTGTCAGTGCTGTAAAAAAGCAGACCTTGCATATCCTCCTGTCTCATGACTTTGTAATCAAGCAGAAAAGGCAGCATCTTTCCATTATCAAGCCAGCTTGATTTTCTGAAAAACTCCTGCACCTCTGTTTGAATATTCTTCTGAAAATCCTTATCAGCATTTTGAAGCTGTTTCAACTTTTCTTCAGATTCGGGATCAATTTCAACCGGTTGAGGAATATGTTTGGCTTCCATTTGCTTTTGCTGATAAAACAGATAAACAAAACCTCCCAGCAGCGCAATGATTACCACGCCAGACAATATTGTTTTAAGAGGCAGCTGCCGTTTATCGTTCCCTTTCTGCTGAGATGGAGCGATTTGCTTGCCAGACAACAGTTTCCTGAACTCTGCGGTTGAATTGATAGGAACGGCGCAACTTGTACGCAGGGCTTTGTTCAAATTAGCATCCACGCTGATGGTCATATCGGCAGGGATACTCGGATACTCGGTAACTGCAAGTCCCGTCAAAGCGCAGTAGATCACTTTGCCCAGAGCATAAAAGTCGTCGCTTGCTTCTGCCGGATTCCCCTCAAGCACCCGTGGCGAAAGAAAGCCAGGGGTTCCCACCAGAGAACCGGCACCCTCAAAGGCAATCAACCCCACATCCGCAAGGGTGGCTCTGCCATTCACCCACAGAATGTTATCCGGTTTGATGTCCCGGTGAACCAGTCCGTTTTTGTGGAGTTCTTCAAGACCGGAAAGCAAGCCGTCGAGCATGTCAGTAATTTCTTTACCGTCCAGCCTACCGTATTTTCTCAACCGATTGGCAAGCGTGTCCGGCTGATATTCGCCGTTACCACGATTGAGGTCATCGGCGGCATCCATAATGCAGATGATTTGCTTATCGTTGATCTCCACATAACGGATTTTAAGCAAGTTGGGGTGATTGCAGTCTTTGTAATTTTTAAGTCCAGCGAGTTCCCGTTCTGAATACCTGCCGCCATTGGAGACGATTTTCAAAGCAACGTTGACACCGATTGCATCCTTGGCAAGCCAAACTTCGCCGTAAGCTCCATTGCCGCAACGCTGTATAAGTTTACAACCGCAAAGGATATCGCCAGTGTTATACATCATATTTTGATAACTCGAATTGCAATTCGGGATCCTGTTCATTCATTTCCAGCAGGATCTTGCGCATCATGGCAAAACAGCGTTTCTTTGCCTGATAGACCTGATTTTCGGAACAGTCCAGATATTCCGCAACTTTCTTGACGGGGCGATTCTGGATGGCGTACAACTCATAAGCCTGGAAAGTTTCCGGAGCAACCCGCTGTTTCAACTCTTGTTCCGCTTCTTTTATAATCATCTTCCGCCACTCATCCATATAAAGATTTTCGGTGTCAGGATCAACAACTTCAGCTTCAATTTCAGCAACCGGAACCTCTTTTTTCCGGCGGAAGTGATCAATGATCCGACCACGGACGATTCTGCCGAAGTAAGTTCTGAATCGGGCTATGTCCGGATCAAACTTAAAAGTTTTGCTCTGGTTGAAAAACTGCAGCATAACCTGTTGACAGATATCATCCGCAGCATTGGCATCCAAGCCTTTGAATTTTGCAAGTGCTTTCACTATGGGGGAATACTTTTGATAAAACTCATTCCAACTGATCTCATCGCCGGAAGCGATTTTATCAAGCAGCGTTTTGGAAGTTGTTGGGTACTTTAATGACATTCTGTATTCCTCCATCCATGTTTTCCGTAATGTACACTGAAAACAATAAAAATTCAAGTCGGAAAAATGTTGTAAAAACCTTCTTTTTTCTAAAGAGATAATTTACAATGCCTCTGTCGTGCGGGTCTGATTGATCCGGTCAATGATCCGGATATATTCCGGAATGGAAATCAAACCATCACGCTGCGCCGCAATTTTTTTCGCCGGAGCCGCATCCCCGTATAATAATTTGACTGCCGATGCCGTATTCAACAGGGAACTTTTTATGTATGCAGACTCAGGATCTGCAACGTAATAATCAATTCCATGACTGACCCCTTTTTTACCGCAAGTATATCCGTGGATCGCAGGGATCACTGTCGCCACATCCCCCATATCCGTACAGGAGGCATAAAAACTGCCGTTATAATCAAATTCGATACCGGGGAAAAGTTCTTCCGCCATATTCCCGAAAAGTTTTCCCAATTCCGGATGATCCAGTAACGGCATATATCCATTGAGCGTTTCCACCGTTGCTTCACATTCCGCCGCTTTTGCCGCATACAAAACCGCATGATCAAAACGATCATTCAATTCCAATATTTTTTCCAGTGACGGCGCACGGAGCATATAATCCATGGTCACTTCATCCGGAATGATATTGACGGTATCGCCGCCGTTGGTAATGATCCCATGGATACGAATATAGGCATTATTGCTGTAAGATTCCCGGAGCATGGCAATGGCATTGAGTGCCAAAGTCGAAGCGTTCAACGCATTGACCCCGTTCTGCGGGGTGGCGGCATGACAGCTTTTCCCCCGGAATATGATTTTTTTATTCACGCATCCGTTATGATCATTATATCCGAAATGATTGCTCAAATGAATCATATACGAAAGATCGACATCATCGAAAACCCCCTCACGGATCAACTGGGATTTCCCCGCGATGGAACCGATTTTCCCCTGCTTGATCAAACCGGTACGATAATCCATTTCAATCCCTTCTTCCGCCGGAGTAGCGATCAAGGCGATTTTCCCGCACATGGAATCCAGCGCACCGGATTTGATCAATCCGACCGCTGTCCCGTATAAATTGGCGCAACTGACATTGTGTCCGCAGGCATGAACGGCTCCGGTCTGTTTATCACATTCCGGATGATTGGGCAATATGAGGGAATCCAGTTCTCCGAGGACGGCGAGTACAGGTCCGGGTCTTCCGGTATCGATATCGGCACGGAAACCGGTCAATGCCAAATTCCGTTTGACCTTCAAGCCCAATTCTTCCATTTTTCCGGCGAGATAAGCGGATGTTTTCACCTCACGATACCCGGGTTCCGGATTTTTCCAGATATGCTCCCCGACTTCTGTAATTGCATCTGCATTACGTGCGATCGTTTCCTTTACGGACACCAAAACATCATTCAATTCCATATTGACACCTTTTGATTTACTTACAACTTTATCAACATACGTACTTTCTGCTAAAACAACTGCGATACTGAAATTTACAAATATCCGCCATATGTTTGCGATAGAAATATAGCATATTATGTAAAAATCTCAAATAGAAATTGAGTTTTTCACAAAATATAAAATCAGATTCCATGAAAATATCAGCGTAATTACCGTATCAGGAAAAAGAAAGAAGCTACAATACCTGACTTAAAAATAATTGGAATTGCTTTTATTGTCATCAATAAAAGCAATTCCGGAAAGAGTTTTTGTAAGATAGGGTACGGGGAAGAAGACTTTTTGCAAAAAGTTTTCTTCCCCGTAAATATTTATTCTGATATCAGAAGCACCAGGCGCCTTTGCGGAAAATCGCAATGCGTTCACCCGCCGGAGTGATACCGGTAATGTCAAGATCTTCTGCACCAATCATAAAATCAACATGGATCATACTGTCGTTGATTCCCAGATCGTGCTGTTCTTCCAAGGAATATTTTTCGTAATCCTTCAGGCAATTGCCGAAGCCGCGTCCCAATGCCATGTGACAACTTGCATTTTCATCGTATAATGTGCTGTAAAATAACAATCCGGTGTTATTGATCGGGGAATCCCAGGCGATCAATGCACATTCACCAAGATAAGGCGCACCTTCATCCATGGCAATCATGCGTTCCAATGCATCCTGCCCTTTTTCCGCATGAACTTCCACCGCTTTGCCATTTTCAAAACGGATACTGAAATTTTCGATCAGTGTTCCCTGCCAGGACAAGGGTTTTGTGGAGACCAGTGTACCTTCCGCTTCGCCGCGTTTGGGAGAAGTGAAAATTTCTTCCGAAGGAATATTCGGGTTGAATGCGCGGCCGGAAAGATCGTTTTCCTGCGCACCCGCAAAAATACCCTGCGGAATCAAGCCGACACGGAAATCGGTTCCGTTGGAAGATTTATATTCCAAAGAAGCAAATTGATATTTATTCAGGATCTCACACCGTCTGTGGATCGTTGCATTGTGTTCATCCCAATTCTTCAACGGATCGCCATTGGCACGGGCAGTCTGGAGAATGGCATCCCACAATTTTTCTTCCGCCACATCATCGGGCATACCCGGAAACACTTTCCGCGCCCAGGCTTTTCCCGGGACACCGGCAATACACCATTGATGTTTGTTTTCCATAGCATCACGGAAGGGTTTGATTTTGGGGAAACGTGCCATTTGAGCGCGGGCGCGTTTGCCTTGATCGATCCCGTTCATGCCGTCCGGATCATCGGAATCCAGCCAGAGCAGGGCGGGGAGTTTTTCGGCACGCCATTTCCAGCGTTCCAATTCCCAATCTTCAATGGATGACAACGTTTCTTCGCTCTGATAAATATGAGCCAGTTTTTCAAGAGGCATATCCAGCCAGTTCACCACCACTTTGGAGGCACCCGCCTGATAACATTTTTCAACCGTCATACGGACAAATTCCGGTTGATCCAGACCGGCGATAAGAAATACCGACTGTCCGGCATCCAAATTCAAACCTTTTTTGACGATCAGATCGGCATAGGCTTCCAAACGTTTCGGATCGATCATCTTACAATTCCTTTCTCAATTAATTTCTTCCAGCGGATAATGACAAGCACAGAAATGTCCTTTGCTGATCTCACGCCATTCCGGGCACTTTTCCGCACATAACGGGGTGGCAAAAGGACAACGGGTATGAAAACGGCATCCGGCGGGCGGATTCAAGGGCGACGGGACATCACCGGTCAACATGATCCGCTTCTTATTCCGGTTATGCAAGCCCGGCACAGCGGACAGCAGGGCTTTGGTATAGGGATGCCGGGGCGCAGTACACAATTCCCGCGCCGGCGCACTTTCCGCCAGTTTGCCAAGATACATCACCATAATGCGGTGACTGATATGTTCCACAACCGCGAGGTCGTGTGCAATAAACAGAAATGCCACGCCCGTTTTTTCCTGAATGTCACGTAGCAGATTGACGATCTGTGCTTGTACACTGACATCCAATGCAGACACCGGTTCGTCCGCAATAATAAATCGGGGATTCACCGCCAATGCCCGGGCAATCCCGATACGTTGACGCTGTCCGCCGCTGAATTGATGAGGAAACCGGCGGGCATAACCGCTGTCCAACCCCACCATATCCAGCAATTCCCGGATTTTTTCGCCACGTTCTCCGGCGTTCAAATCCGTATGGAGACGCAACGGTTCTTCCAGTGTGGAATAAATACTCATTTTCG
Organism: Lentisphaeria bacterium; assembly: GCA_017503545.1. Classification (GTDB taxonomy): domain Bacteria; phylum Verrucomicrobiota; class Lentisphaeria; order Victivallales; family UBA1829; genus RGIG8244. The sequence goes on from JAFVSW010000200.1 coordinate 5,601, forward strand.
GATTAAGGGAGCCATAAGGATCCTGAAAGATCATCTGGAAGTCACCGCGTTTTTGACGGAGAGCTTCGCCACGGAGATCCGTCAATTCTCCGTCATTTAGATAAATCCTTCCATCTGTAGGATCTTCCAATCGTAACAAAACACGGGCAAGGGTGCTTTTTCCGCAACCGCTTTCCCCGACCAATCCGAGAGTTTCCCCGGCTTCCAAAGTGAAACTGATGTCATCCACCGCACGGACATAATCCGGACGGGAGAACATTCCTTTGGAAACGGGGTAATATTTTTTGAGATTTTCCACACGCAGCAATGTCATACAGCACCCCCAGTCAAACGTTTCCGGATGAGTTCCGGCAGCCGTTTTGTGTTATCATCTTCCGGCAGCAAACTTAAAAGCCGGTCATACAATCCATGTTCGGCGGCATAATGACGGGACGCCCGGTAATTCAAGTCGGCAGTCCAGGTGCAAAGGATCAGCAGAAAATCGTTCATTGACCGCAAGTCGGCATAATTGACCGGAGATCCGTCAATTACCGCCTGATAAATTGACGGAGAATACGTATCTGTTTCCGGCAGATCGAGTTTCATTGTCGGATCGTGGGGAATTTGCCCCGTCAGATAACGGTAAATGATGCCTAAAATGGATAGTTTATCAGCATCCCGAACCATTTTTGCGGCGGCAAGAACATCACCCGTCAAATTTGACGGAATCGTCATTTTATTATGGGCGCGGATTGCAGTTGCAATCAGATCTTTTTCAGAATCAGGCAATTCAGCTATAAAATCGCCGGACAACATCAATTCGGCACTTTTGTCGCCATGATCAAAGGAATCGGCATCACGGAACGTGCGAAACCGGGTATATTGTTCAAAGCGTGAGAGGTCATGGAACAGGGCACAGACAGAAAAACGGAATTTATTCAATTCCGTTACCTGTTCTTTTTCAGACAATTGTTCCGTAATAGAGCATACTTCTTCCGTATGAAGCAATTTCTGTTCCACCGGAACCGCCATTTTGCCGTCATCCTTGACGAACGTATTGACGTACCGGTGGAACCTTTGCCGGAAGAGCGCAAACTTATTTTGCATATTCCACCGATCTGGTCTCACGGATGATCGTGACTTTGATCTGTCCGGGATAGTTCATTTCCTTTTCGATGCGGAGAGCCAAGTCGCGAGCCAGCACCTGAGCCTGTGCTTCAGAGACTTTTTCCGGCTGAACAACGACACGGACTTCGCGGCCTGCCTGGAGAGCAAAGCAGGATTCCACACCCTGAAATTCATTGGCAAGGCTTTCCAACTGTTCCAAACGTTTCAGATACAGCTCTGTAGTTTCGCTTCTGGCACCGGGACGGGATGCACTCAAAGCATCACAAGCGTTGGCAAGGACAGCATAAATGCTGGTTGCCTCCACTTCGCCGTGGTGTGCAGCAACGGCGTTGATAACATCTTTATTTTCGCCTTGTTTCCGGAGAATATCTGCCCCGATTGCGGCGTGTGTACCTTCGATTTCATGGTCAACTGCTTTTCCGATATCGTGGAAAAGACCGATGCGGCGTGCTTTCTGCTGATCGAGACCGAGTTCGGCAGCGATCGTACCCATGAACGCGGCAGTTTCAATGGAGTGTTTCAACACATTCTGGGAGAAACTGTAACGGAATTGGAGTCTGCCCAGGAGGTTGATCACCTGTTTGGAAACGCCCTGCAGACCGCAATCCAGCACGGCACGTTCCCCGGCATCAAAGACTTCTTCATCAATCTCTTTGCGGATCTTCTTGATGAGTTCTTCAATACGGGTCGGATGGATACGACCATCGGAAATCAGTTTTTCCATCAAACGGCGTGCGGTTTCCTTACGGATGGGATCGAAGCAGGAAATGACCACGGCTTCGGGAGTATCGTCAATAAGGATATTGACCCCGGTTGCGGCTTCAAGAGAGCGGATATTTCTGCCTTCACGCCCGATTATTCTGCCTTTCATTTCATCGTTGGGCAGGGGGATGGTGGCAGTGGTGCGTTCGTAAGTGCAGTCACCGGCATAACGCTGTATTGCGTGGATGAGGAGCTGCTGCGATTCACGTTCGCAACGCTGTTTTGCTTCATCGACCATATCGCGGATCATGTTACCACATTCGACTTCGACTTCGCCTTTGAGTTTGTCAAGGATCATTTTCTTGGCAGTTTCGCGGTCAAGAGAAGCAATGCGTTCCAACTCATCGACCTGTTTGGAAATGGTCTTTTTGAGTTCTTCTTCTTTAGCTTTGAGACGTTCGCGCTGCTGATCGAGATCATGTTCTTTATTTTCAGCGGATTTGATTTTAGCATCGAGGGCATCGGCTTTGCGTTCCAGATTTTCTTCTTTCTGGGTGAGTCGTTTTTCCTGCTGGGAAACTTCTTTACGGCGTTCCTTCAGTTCGGATTCGACTTCATCCTTGATCTTGAGCGCATCACTTTTTGCGGTAATACGGGCTTCCCGGAGCATCTGGGCAGCTTCCCGTTCTGCATTCTTTTTCAATTGTCCGGCAGCAGCGGCAATACGGTTTCCCCGCACACGGGTGATCACCATTTGGATTATGAGTCCGGCGAGTACACCGCCTGCGATTCCAGCTCCAAGATAAATTACATTCAACAGGTCCATCGTTTCTTCTCCTTCTGCACATTTCCCTGATAAAATGTGCTGTTATGTTAAGTTATGTTAATTAGAAAATCCCCTGTTCGGTCACTATCCTATCCAGCGAGCAGTCGTGACGTTCAGCCGGGATCTTCCGGTATTTCTGACATTCGTAAAACACCCCGATGGTGCAACGGCAACCATCGGCCAGTAAGCGGTCATATACACCTTTGCCTCTTCCCAAACGCATTTTATCCGCATCGAAAGAGACCCCCGGTATGAGCCAGATCGCAGACCGCAGATCTTCCGGCAACGCCTTGACGGCATCCGGTCCGGGTTCCGGAATTCCCCACTTGGATGCAGGGAAATCCAAAGTATTCACCTTGACGATATCATATTCGCTGGAAGAAAGGAAGCGTGGAACAAACAGGCTTCCGCCTCTGGCAAGCTGAAATTCCAAAACACGCCGGAGATCCGGTTCTGTGCCGTCGGTAATATAGGCAACCAGAGGATAAAGAGGATATTCTGCAAGGTGGTTCAACAAGTGCCGGCAGATCATTTCATCTGCCCTTGCACGTTCAGCAGGGGGGATATTTTTGCGGACAGCAAGCATCTCTTTCCGCAGCAATGCTTTGGCATTGGAGATGGAAAGGGATTCTCCCGATTCCGTAGTTATTTTTTCGCTGTTCGGCATCTTGTTTCATCATGCCGGAAGACTGCAAGACTCCTGCCGATTCCTTATCCGAAATCGGAAAAATAATTGTCATTTGGTCAGTTTGGGCTTCTTGCAGCTCAAAAATCAAAAGGAAACCCGATATTTTCCATTGCTCAGCGCCGCATACTGCGCCGGATGAGATATGGTTTCAAATATCCTGTCTCGTTCATCATTGCATCACCATGACACGTTATTTTCCATTCCGGGAAAATTTGGAATCCCGGGAACTTCAATCTGCCGGTTCTTTGTTAAATTAAATTTATATAAAGAGGTAATTTCAAAAGTCCGGCAAAATTTGACTGAAAAATGATTGTTGAGGAGATGAAAATGGTAGTTTGAGTGTGGCTATTCGTAGAATAACCACCGAAAACGCTCCGTTTTCAGAACTCAGCAAGAGTTTTCAGGCATTTTTGAAGACTTTTGAAATTGCCTCATAAACCCGGAAAACACCGGTATACCGCTAACATATACC
>JAFVSW010000201.1 GCA_017503545.1 Lentisphaeria bacterium
ATTTCTGGCAATATCTTCGATCGTTTTCTGATCTGCTTTCCAGAATCCTTTACGGACAGATTCAAGCATAATACCAGTCATTTCGTGCAAGGCTGATGGATTATTTTTTTCAAAATACTCCTGTGTACCGAGTTTGAGTTTATCATCCACATAAACTTCTTTGTATTCCTGCCACAGATGGTCTTCAAGCATATCCGGCTTCATAATTTCCCAGCCGAGTGTGTTGCGGAAAACTTCTGTAAAGTGTCCGGTACTTGAGGCTCCCTCTTTCATCATTTCCTTGATATATTTGGGATTTAAAACCGTACTTCTGGCTTCTACCATAGCGGCTTCGCCTGCGGCTTGAACTTTGGCTCTGCCGGGGGTGCGCAAGTCATTGAAATACGCATCGGGGTCTTTGCCGTTGACGTGACGGGCAGCAAGACTTATTCCTCCGGTAAATTCATAAACATGATCCAGTGAAAGCGGTCCCCAGCTGTTGCTTGAACGGGACTGGACAACGGAATCGGTATTTTTTACAGCGGCACGGAACATTTCAGGTTTATGTTCGCCCCAATGTCCTTCGGTATATACGGCTCCCATATTATTCAAATAAAGTTCAGCAATACCCTTTGTATTTTCCCATTTTTCTGTATCTTGTGCCGCCCCCATTGCGCCTGTGCCGAAATTACCGTTGACTCCGCCGAAAATACGGGCATTACTCAAACTCTTTGCATCCTGCGGCGACATACCCTGAGCAATCAGCGCATTGGTGATTTCCAAACTGCCCTGACGGACAAAGTTACCGAATTCACCATCCGGATCGGCTGCCGCCAGCATAACCGCCTTGTCAATCAGTTTCATTCTGCTTGTTGCAGCTCCGCGGAATTGTCCGGAAGTCTGGATAACTACATCAATTCGGGGGCGCTTGAGTTCACTCATCGGGATAAGTCTGACATCCTGCACTCTGCCTCTTGAATCCCAGATCGGCTCTACTCCGAGTAAATAAAATATCTCACCGATATTTACCCCCTGTGTACGGATAAATTCTCCACCCCAGAGTGAAAACGCCACTTTTTGCGGATATTTGCCGGTTGTTTTGAGTTTTTGCTCTATCAATTCCTGTGCAAGCTGTTTGCCGACTTCGTAACTTTCACGGGTGGGAGTCCGCTCCGGATCGATGCCGTAAAGATTTTTTCCTGTCGGTACAGTTGCCGGGTTCAGGATAGGATCTCCGCCGGCAGAGGCAGCGATATATCCGCCGGAGAACGCATTGACAATAGCATCAAGTTCAGCTGTTGATGAATCCAGAATATCCTTGCGTGCTTTCAAAAGGATTTCTTCGGGAGAAAGTTTTACTTGTACTTTGGGAGCTGCGGCAGGTCTTCTTTGCATCATTTGCATTGCCTGTATCATTTCAGGAGGTATCGGTCTGCCATCAGGAAGTTTCCCGCTCTGTATCTTTTTCCGCATGGCGTTCCCATCGGCTGACATTTTTGCGGGGGGCTGATGACTGCGGGGAGATATTTTTTTGATTTTTTGCGGGTTTGCAAGTATTTCTTTTGCGTATTCTTTCGCTCTCAAGTAGTAGTTGTTACGGAAGAATATTTTATCCTTCCGTTTGGCGGCATCCACTTTTCCAGCTTTGACATCTGCTTCAAACAATGATTCAGCAATGGCATCCACACTCATTAAAATAGCGGTCTCATTTGCTTCGGCATCACTGTACGGACGCCCGATGATATAGACGCCGCGATTTACTTTTGCATCATTGATCTCGTGCAGATATTCCTGGATTTTCAGCAAATCATCTTCGGTAAGAACACCTTGCTGGAGTTTTTCAGAAAGTTTCAGATCTTTGTGAAAATTTTCTTCTTTGACAAGTTCAATGATGCCTTTACCGTATTCAGCTTTCAGTTTGGCATTTTCCGCAGTCTCAAAGTTATGCAGCTTTTCCTGCAGTTGAGCGATTGCACCGTAACTTTCTGAATTCATAAACGGCGGTGTCAGATGACTTATCATCGTTGCATAACTGCGGCGTTTGGCGATTTGTGCTTCACCGATATTGTTGATGATATACAAATAATAATGCGGCATTTCACCGATAAGTACATCGGGCCAGTCGTAA
>JAFVSW010000202.1 GCA_017503545.1 Lentisphaeria bacterium
AAAACGCTCCGTTTTCAGATCGCAACAAGGTTTTTCAGGCATTTTTGAAGACTTTTGAAATTGCCTCTCTTATTTGTGAATACAGAATCTCTATTTTATTTGCTGTTTGTTACTTGTGCCGCCCAGAGAGCTGTTTCGATCACGGCTTCTTCCGGGGTGTATGCCGGCTTATATTCCAGATCGCGGACCGCTTTTTCAATGCTGAAACACATGTGTTCTGCCAGGAATCTCAAGCCGGTTTCATTGATTGTTCTGCCGTATTTCTGAAGCATGGAATCCACACTCATATAGTTGATATGCAGTTTTTTATTGAATACAGATGCGGTCAATGCAAGATAATCATTCAAGGAAAACGCATGACTGAGGCAGATATTATAGATTTGCCCGATACTGGTATCCGGGTGAACAATACTTAAATAGAAGGAATTTGCCAGATCTTTGACATGGATCGGCTGGAGCAACGCTTTGCCGTCATTGGGCAGATCCAATGTTTTCTCTGCAATAATGTCTGCGATAAAGTCAGGGCGGCGTCCTCCCACGTTATCCATGGGCATCATGCCCGGACCGGTGATATAACATGGACGGATTACAGTCGCCGGAAAACCCTGTTCCCGGAAAAGCTGCATGACCATGTTATCCACAATGCGTTTCTGATCCCAGCCGGTTCCGTAAGCGAATCCTTTATATGGTGCAGTTTCGTTGCACGGAATAAAGGGCAGGGGGGAATAACCGCCGGTTGAACTGCAATGGATATAGTGCCGGATTTTTGTTGCATACTTGTGTATGAGTGCGATGGACTGTTCCGTGGGGACGGTATCTATCACATGGGAGTATGCTGTTGTAAAGATTTGTGCCATTGCAGCTTCATCTTCTTTATCCGCATTGATGACTTTAATGCCTTCGATTTCCTGAAGAAAGGTTTGTTTTTTACCGCGTGTGACAATGGTCAGATCAATTTTTTTTGCGGTCAGATCAAGAGCGATATTATGTCCGAGCCAACCGCTGCCGCCGAATAAAAGATCTTTCATGTTTTAGACCTTAGAATTGGAGCTTTACTGTTTCGGTTTGCTGGAACGTGATATCCTGCAGGAATTTACCATTGCGGAAGACACTTGTTTTATGTTCCCGCGGGAGCAGATTTTTTACGCAAAGTTCCCCGGTATCCCAGTTGCAGGAAACGATATCGACGCAATCCAATCCGAAAACATGCTGTTTTTCTGTATCGATGAGTACCCCTCCGAATTCCCGGAGGATCTTGCCCAGATAGAGATACAGGTCGATAAAGAGGGAATAACTGTTCTCCGGATAACTCTTTTTATAAAGCCCGGATTCGTCATCCATCTGCGGATTATTTTCATAAATACTATATAAAATCTGCTCTTTATGCGGATTGCCTTCCAAACTTGCTTCATCGCGGTAAAGCATGACCTGACGGAACGTTGCAATGGCGCGTTCCGCATAGACTTTTTTGCCGGTCAATTTATACAAGCGCATGATCAGATATGCCACCCATGCAACCGACTGATTTCCGGTTGCTGTACATTGTGTTCTGGAATAATCGGGATAGGAGTAATAGCTGGTGGAGATCATACCTTTTGATTTCCAACCGATTTTGTCATAGAATGTTCCGGGGATCGGAGGAACATTATATCCCATTTGCATGACATTGCCGAAAAGTTGAACTTTTTCCGCTGTTTCCAGATAAACGGGATCTTTTTCCTGTTCATAAAGATCCAGGAATGCCCACAACATGGTGCGATATCCATCCACGTCCCAAAGGTCAGGATAATCGGTTTCGCATCCGCCCATGGAGAATAATCCGAGTTCTTCAATGTCCAGCATACAGCGTTCTGCCGTTTTCAGATATGCGGTGCGGAGGCGTTCATCTTTTGTTGCATTATACAATTTGATGAGTGCGGGGATCCAGGTCTGTGTTTCGGAATATTGGCTGATCCATCCGGCTTTTTCCTTCGGGGTCAAATCGTCATGATAAAGCCGTCTGAAATGTCCGTCCTTCTGTTGAAGTTTCAATACATCTTCTACGATTTCAAAAGGATAATCGGTTTTGAAAAGTGTCTTGTCCTGATTATAGAGGACCATGGCATCATCAATCATTTCCGGCAATGCCAGAGAGTCGACAGCATCGGCTTCGAACGGTGCGCCCCAACCGGTTTTTTCACAGAACGGCATAATATCTTTCATAAAGTCGCCGGTATGGAACGGGTACGTGAGTTTGGAATCACCGACATAATGATTATAAAGATAAAAATTGATGATCCGTTTTGTCCGTTCCCGATATTCGGGATTGCCGGTCAATTTCCAGCGGCGGAGAAATTCATTTGCTTTGAGCAGATCATATTCCAGCCAGGAGCAGCCGAATTGATCCGGTGGCCGGTATCCGTTTTTGAATTGACCGAAGAATTCGGAGAAATAATGTGCTGCATAGTGGTCGCCCTGTTCAATGCCGCAGAGTTCGGATCTTTTCCAGAGTTCGAATAATTTATCGGTCATATCCGCCATATCGGTTTGCGGCGAATGAATGGGGGAATCATCCAGTTCCCAGAGAATGTTGGAGATCCGCCCGGCATGTTCTTCACCGCCGACGCCGAAGAACCAGTAATACCGGAGTGTTTGTTTGCCGGAGATGGGAGTTCTGAGGCGGAAAGAATGGAATAATTCCGTATCATCCCGGTCGACTTCGGAAAGACGGTCGAATTCCGTTTCCTGATATGCCTGAGAGAAATAAATATGTCCGGAGCAAGTGTAAAAGATCCGGTTATTTGCACCGCGGGCAAAATAATCGCTCCATTCTTTCTTGAACGGATATGGGAAAAGATTCATATTGCGCATGATCCACTTGAAAGAAACGTAAGTGAAATCGGCAATAGCACCTTCCAGATAATATTGTGTCCGGAATTGAGCGTCACCTGTCTCGGCATAAGTAACATCGAATGTAAAATACCATTCGTTTTCCGTTTCGGAATATGATTTTGTGATAACGAAATTTTTATTTTCTGTTTCGATGCGGAGTGATTCGCTGTCTGCTTCGGAACGGCGGATCGTTCCCAATTCCATTTCTGCACGTTTCCTCCACAAGCCGCGGACGAAAGTATAAGCACGCAGCAGAGAACCGCAGAGGATCAATGCTTTATTTTCCACAATCAAACCGGCTTCATATTCCGGCAATTCTTTCAATTTATAATACCGTGCTTTTTCTGTGTAATCCACAATTTTCTGCTGACGGATTTGGATTTGTTCATACATGGCTGCTTTCTCCTGCAAGTTTACGTGGTAATTCTGAACAGGCATAACGGGCTTCCTCTTCCGTGAATGAACAGAATTCCATCAGATTATGATATATTTTTTTCATCGTCGATAAACTGCCGGTCAGTATGTCACTGTCGGCAATATATAATGCTCCGTTTTTTACATCAAATTCGGCAACATTTCCTGCCGGATCGGGAAAACGCAAACGTGTCCCCGGTATACCCGTCGCCGCACAACCATCCGTAATGGCAATAAAATGTTCTTTGCCTTTGACCCGGTATACGGTTTTGATCAAACGGGGATCCACATGGACACAATCACAAATCATCTCTACGGTAAGACGGTCATCCGCAAGGATTTCCAAAAAAGGACCATCGGTATGATATACTCCGTTTTCGCAAAGGAGCGGTCCTTCCGTATTGTTGCAGAAGTGGGTGATCTGTTTCAAACCGCAGTCCACCGCGTCTTTCAGACGTTGGGCAGAACAGTTGAAATGCCCTGCCGAGACACGGATCCCTTCCGATGCAAAATATTCTATGATCTCCAATGCTCCGTCCAATTCGGGTGCAATGGTGATATTCCGGATGATCCCTTTCCCCGCATCGACCAGCCGTTTTGCACTTTTTATATCCGGCGTTGCCAGGAGAGATTCCGTCATGCCTCCGGCAATATGAACGAATGGACCTTCCAGATAAACGCCGGCAAGTTGTGCGCCGGGGAGGGGGGCGGAACGGATCAAATCCTGACAGAATTCAAGACATTCCACAAGATGATCCGCCGGTGCGGCAGAAAAAGCGGCAAGGAAACGGTCTGTTTCTCCTTCTTTCCATAAGAAATTGGAAATATTTTCATACGCCTGCCGGTTCAGTTCAATGGTCTTGTGTCCTGCGCAACCATGGAAATGATATTCAAAAAACATATTATTTCTCCGGAAAGAGCAATGCTTCAATGTCCCGTGATGCGGCTTCCTGCGCGGCGTTGCCATATTCCGCAGAGGCATCTTTGCCGGGACGGGTGAACCAGAGAGAACCGTCGATCTTATTCAAATCGACACATTCCGGACACATGTGTAATGCGGCGCTGGTTTCCAGTAATCCGGCATGATCACCTTTGAATTTTTTCTTGGTTTCCTCTCTTGTGCGGATCGGATGGATCTGTATCCAATTGAACGGATTGTTATTGCCGGAATAATAGGAACTGAATTTCTCGGTTCCCCACCAGCCTTCGCCGCTTTCCTGATCAAGAAAATCAAAAATCACTTTTCTTGCGGCAAAACGGAACGCCAGATCGGTAGGCATTCCCTGGGCAAATTCTTCCGTCTGGTGTGCGATGAAGCCGTGAATGTTGCGGAAGCCTACACGCAGCAGTCCGCGGAAAATATCTTTGGCGACCGGAATAATATGTTCGGAGTCGACATGTACTGTCCCGTTCCGTTCCGGTTTTGCAACTGCCCAGGATGCACTGCCGTAATAGAATGGCGGCAGAACAACGATTTCCGGGTGACGCTGTTCGACTCTTCCGATCGCATTCAAACAGGTAAAACAATCCACTCCGACGGGGAGATGTTCCCCGTGATATTCAATAACACCAAGGGGTAAAACCACAGGGGTGTTGTTGTCGATTGCCTGTCTGATCTGATCCGGCTGCATGTAAAGATATTGCATGATATCACCTTTATATAGTTTTGATTTAATCACTTTTGTGTTCGACTTTACCTTAAATATATACTCCATTCTGTGGATTTCAAGATACTGAGCCGGAAAATATGAGAAAAACTTGACTTATTTACTTTTTATGCTATATTATATTTCATACTAACCAGGAGAATCAATATGCAGGTGCAGGCAACAAAACGGATCTATCAGATCTTACGCGACGAAATTGAACAGAAAGTGTATCCGCCAGGAAGTAAATTTCCTTCCGAGGCTGACCTTGCATGGCGGTTTGAAGTCAGTAAACTGACCATGAATAAAATCGTTGCCTTGCTGGTGCAGGATGGATTGTTGATCCGCGGTGTGCGCGGAGCCGGGACGCGGGTTGCTGAACGGATCAAGCTGACCGGTAACAAACTGGCATTTTTTATTCAGCTTTCTCCTTATTCCATGCGTGTGTTGAAAGGGGCACTTGCAGAAGGTAATCGCAGTGATTACCAGTTGATCGTGGAATCTCCGGAAATTGAAAACTGGAACGAACGTATCCAATTGGCGATCGATTCCGGAGTGCAGGGGATCATTTGTATGGGATATGGTATCCCGGTGGTTCCTGATGACGTCAATACGGTTTGTGTCGACTTGTACAATACAATGGGCAGCACAAGAAAAAACTTCCTCTTTGTCAACAGTGATAACTTTCATGGCGGACAGTTGATGATGGAGGAAATCTTCCGGCGCGGGCATCGGAATATTCTGATTTTCAGTACGGAACGATATGTTATCAGTTCCAATGCGCCGGTGTCTCCCCGGATTTCCGGTTTTCATGCCGTTATGAAAGAAAACGGCGTGACCGATTTTGCAAAACGGACCTATTACGGTCATCCCGGTTCCCGCGACGATGCCAAATATTTTTTGAAACATTATTTGAAACGCTATCCGGATACCACTTTGATCGCTGCGGATTCGGATGGCAGTGCCGAGTTGTTGGCAACGATCGCCCGGGAAGTCAATGTGGATTGCCCGGGTAAAATCGCCTTGACGGGGTTTGGTGATGTGACATCTCTGCCGATTGCCAGTGTGGATCAGAATCCGGAATTTCAGGGGACATTGGCGGTACGCATGTTGAGTTCTCTGATGCAGTCTCCACAAATGGAAACAGTCTCCGATCCTGTGGAAACAACACTTGCCCGTGTGGAATCGATTCCGATTATTCTGTCCTGATTGATCCATACAAAGCGAATTCAGAATATTTTTGTATTATTCCGTGGATGAACATATCATCCCGTCAGAACCTTAGATGATCCGTCATTCTGTTACGGCAGGAAGAACAGTTGGGGCGGCAATGTACAATGTCTGACATTGTTGCGTGCATTGCTTTATCTGGATGATTACGGCAGAACCGATTATAAGAATAAAATACTGCTCAAATATTTGCAGACCGTTTATGAGCATCCGGATACAACGTTCCCGCATGAAACAGGGTTAGGGTCACTGTTACCATTTGACAATCTTTGATGGGTTTTCCGGGTGGTTCGCTGATATTCACACAGGAATATTTCATCTGACCAGGAAGAATTTGCTTTAATTCCGGATCC
>JAFVSW010000203.1 GCA_017503545.1 Lentisphaeria bacterium
ATATATCATTGCCTCCACGATGAATACAGTTCCTGCGGAACGTCTTCAACGCGGAGGCTGTCATGGGACAATATTATTCAATGTCTTATCCCAGGGTTACGCTGCGCTTCACCCTGGGCTGTCTGACTCTTTCCGCCCTGTCAGGGCTGGTCTATCGGCAAATCCAAGTTTGTCTGGACGTTAAGGTTTATACTTATTTTACGTGTAAAACAGGTCGATTCTACATTCTGTACTTGTTTATTATATATTTTTGAGCATAATTGTGATACAAACCGTCGAAGAACCAAAATAATGCGGGTCAGAAAGCATGGTTTCTGACACGCTTTATTTTGCGTAATTTTATTTGCAGACTCAAAAATAAAAACTGTTTTCGGAAGCAAACATATAGGCACAAACCGATGCGTTCGGCATGATCATATTCGTTTCCGTCAACGATGCTCCAAGTTTTTCTTCCACTTGCAGCAAACGGAAAAGCGGACGTTTCAAGGCATGATCCGGACAGACCGGATACCCGGGTGCCGCACGAATCCCTTGCGGTTTTCCCGCAAACAAATCGTCAAGCGTCCATTTTTCATCCGCAGCATATCCCCAATCTTGGGTCCGGATCTGCTGATGCAATTTTTCCGCAAAGGCTTCCGCCAGACATTCCGCCAATGTTTTACACAACATTTCTTCGTATTCGTCTGCCGCAGCATAAGAATCCGCACCATCCACGGTCACACAGAACATGCCGCAATAATCGTCTTTTTCCGCAATAAAATCAGCAAGGGAAGAACCATTTTCGGTACGCGGGAATATGATCTGTTCCAATATGTTCTGTCGTGTTTCATCGTAAACAGAAACCGTTTCTCCAACACTTTCCGCAGGAAAAATACCCCAGACCGCTTTCGGTGTCAATGCGTTCTGTTTCTGTAATTTTGCAAGCATGGTTTCCCCATCGGCACGCAATTGTTTTTTGGCTTCTTCCGATTCCGGTGTTTTACCTTTTACATTCCAGATGTGATAGAACAATTTCCAGTCAATATACGCCTGCAATTCCTGAATGGTACAGGTAAGCTGCTGCGTATTTCTGACTGCCGGAGCAGGAGACGGCACTTGAGTTTTCACTGTCGCACGTTTCCGGGGGAGCGTATTCCGTGTATTTGCTTTTGCAGCCAAAATTTCCTGATAAGTCTTATTCAATTCCACACAGAAATTTTCCCGGTCGGACAAGGCGGCTTTCATTGCCGGAATGATTTCAGAAGCATCACAAGTCTGTACGCATGGACCGGAGTATTTCGGCTGGATATGCAACGCCGTATGTTCTTTGGATGTGGTTGCACCGCCAACAAATAACGGGATATTCATACCTTCCGCTTCCATCCGTTCTGCGACATATTCCATTTCTGCCAGAGAGGGAGTGATAAGTCCGCTCAACGCAACGGCATCCGGCTTTTCTTTGCGGATCGCTTCCAGAATGGAATCACAAGGAACCATCACGCCCAGGTCGATCACACGGAATCCATTACAGCGTAAAATCACAGAAACAATATTTTTCCCGATGTCATGCACATCCCCCTTCACGGTAGCAAGCACGATCGTTCCGGCATTGACTCCGGCATTGGCATCTTCCAGATACGGGGTGAGGATCTCCACTGCCCGTTTCATGGTTCGCGCGGTTTTGACCACTTGCGGCAGGAACATTTTCCCTTCGCCGAACAACTGTCCGGCAGTACACATACCATCCATCAACGGACCTTCGATCAATTTAACAGCGGACTGATATTCAGCCATGGCTTCTTCCAAGTCCTGCTGCAAATACGCATCATCCCCACGGACAAGTGCAATGGAAAGACGTTTTTCCACCGGTTCCAAACGCCACCGGGGTGTTTTTTCTGCGACATCATTCCCTGCCTCATTCTTCAATCCGGCAGCAATGGCAAGAAGTTTTTCTGCGGCATCCGGGGAGGTATTGAGAATGACCGCTTCCGCCGCCGCCCGCAGACCGGGTTCAATATCGTCATAAATATCCAACTGGGCAGCGTTGACGATCGCCATTCCCAACCCGGCACGAATACCATGATACAGGAATACACTGTGCAATGCCCGGCGAACCGGTTCATTTCCGCGGAAAGAGAAGGATACATTGCTCAACCCGCCGGAAATGGTACACAAGGGCATTTCCTGTTTGATCTGCCGTACCGCGTCAATAAAATCGATTGCACAACGGTCATGTTCCGGCATCCCTGTCGCAACGGCAAATACATTGGGGTCAAAAATAATATCTTCCGGCGGAACATTTGCCTGTTCGGTCAGGAGTTTATACATCCGGCGGCAAACTTCCACCCGGCGTTCCACCGTATCCGCCTGCCCGTTTTCATCAAACGCCATGGCAAGGATGGCTGCGCCGAATTTACGCGCCTCTTTTGCTTTTTCCAGAAAAACAGCTTCCCCTTCTTTCAAACTCAGGGAATTGACAATACATTTCCCCTGCGCTCTGGCAAGTCCGCCACGCAACACTTCCCATCGGGAGGAGTCGATCATCAACGGCGCACGGGCAATATCCGGATCCGATGCCAGATTCAGCAGGAACGTATTCATTACCTTTTCCGAATCCAGTAACGCATCATCCATATTGATATCAAGCACCTGCGCCCCGTTTTCCACCTGAGAACGGCAAATACGCAATCCGGCGGGATAATCTTCCGCCTTCATCAAATTCAGGAATTTACGGGATCCGGCAACGTTCGCCCGTTCTCCGATATTCAGGAACGGCAGACTGTCACTCACCACCACCGGATCAAGTCCGGAAAGACGCAATTTTTTCGGTATTTCCGGCACCATACGCGGCGCAAAGCCTTTGACCGCTTCCGCAATCGCACGGATATAATCCGGATTTGTTCCGCAGCAGCCGCCGACAATATTCAATAAACCATCTTTGGCAAAACCGGCAATGATCTTTGCCATTTCTGCCGGTGTCTGGGTATAACATCCGTTTTCATCCGGCAAACCGGCATTGGGATGGGCACTGACAAAGTACGGTGCTTTCCCTGCCAATTCTTCAATATGCGGCCGCATTTCCGCCGCGCCAAGCGCACAGTTGAACCCGATCGATAACAGATCCGGCGTATGCAATACAGAAATCAAAAACGCTTCCACATTCTGTCCGGCAAGCAAACGTCCGCTGCTGTCGCTCACCGTACCGGAAAACATGATGGGCAAGGATGTGTTCCGTTCTTCAAACACCTGGATCGCCGCATAAACTGCCGCCTTGGCATTGAGAGTATCAAAAATCGTTTCGATGAGCAGCATATCGGCGCCGCCATCCAGCATCCCTTCCACGGCAGGACGGTATGCCGCGACCATATCATCAAAAGTCAGATCCCGATATGCCGGATTGGAAACATCGGGAGACATGGAAAGTGTTTTGGATGTGGGGCCGATGGAACCGGCAACAAAACGGGGTTTCTCCGGTGTTTTTGCGGTGAACAAATCGGCTTCCGCACGGGCATTCCGAGTTCCGGCAAACGCAAGATCGTAAGCGAGATGGGAAAGTTGATATTCTTCCTGGGAAACTTTGTTGGAGTTGAAAGTATTGGTTTCAATAATATCCGCACCGGCTTCCAGATACATCCGGTGTACATTCCGGGGCAGCTCGGGCCGGGTCAATCCCAATACATCGTTATTGCCTTTAAGCGGCACGGGATGATCTTTGAGGATCTCTCCGCGGAAATCAGCTTCTTCCGGGTGGAACGATTGCAGCATAGTCCCCATAGCTCCGTCAAGGATGAGGATCCGCTGTTTCAAACATTCGCGCAATAAAGCAGAACGGCAATTATGATTCATAGATGCTCCTTTATAATTTAATATATCAAAGGTAATATAGCATGTATTTCACATAATTGCCATTCGATCAGAGAAAAAATACGGTTATTTCTCCACCTTCAATTCCAGCTTGAATTCCGCCGGTTTGCCCGGAGCGATGGAAACAGGATGGAAAAACGGTTCAAAGGTCGGATTTTTCAAATTGGGCGTATCCCAAACCGCATATCCGGCAAACTGTTTTTCCGGATATGCCGTCAAACGCACGGTCACCCCCTTTGCATATTGCAGCAATGCACGACTGCCGTCGATCTGCACAGGATCATCCACACATTCAAAAAGTTTTTTCATAAACTTTGCAGAATCTGTCATACCGGCAGCAAACACATTCCGTTTCATGTTCCGGGTATAAATAAATTCTTTTCCGCCGGAAACCAGCCGGATCTTTCCACCCATGCCGATATTGGAGGGGAAACATTGATACCGGAATCCCAAAGTAAAACCGCCGCCGCCCGTTTCCGAATTATGACCGTCGATCAACGCGGTTTGGATCGTCAGTTTTTCGAGATCACGGGAAACTTCCACCGTATGACGCACCAGCAGATGTTCCAATGCTGCATCATTTTTACGGGTGAACAAACGCTCCATTGTCACACTCATACCCGCCGGTGTCACATCCTGTTTCGTGACACGGTATCTGGCAGAAGCGGAAACTGCCGGTTTCCAGAAAACGGGAATACCGAAATTGTTTACAAGTTCCTGCCCTCTCACATTCCAGGAACGGATGACTCCGCTGGAGACATCCAGCAGAACGGTATTCTTCCCGGAAACAAAACGCAAACTTTGAGCATCGCCCTTTGTGGAAGCCGTACATTTCAGAGCGCCATTGACAAGAGTACGCAATTCCGCTTTCTGGTACTCCGCATCTTCCAACGCATCCAGTTTTGCATCCTTTGCCGCCTGTTTCCGGATCTCCGGCAAATGTTTCTGCATGGCAGTACGGATATCGCTCTGTTTTACATTTTCAAATGCACAGTTTTCCTTGCCGACCGGTTCGATCCGGAAAAATGCCCAGCGCAATGCTCCGGCATGAAGCAGGATCCCCTTCTGCAATTCCGCACCCGTGAAATATGCTCTTTTATCCGGGGAATAAACACGTTTTTTTGCATTTTCAGAGACAACATATTTACCGGAACCGTTCAAGCCGGAAACTTTCATACGGAAAAACACATCGCTGCGGCTCCAATAATTCCCTGCCGCCACCACAATGGCATCTCCCTTGCGGAATGCCTCATATTGCAGTAACGGTTCTGCCGGATGATCCGGCAAATACCGGGGCATGATCCGTTTTTTCGGAGCAGGATATGGCGTCACCGGTTCAACAGCAACCTGTGCAGTCACCTTTTCTCCATTGACCACAACATCTTCATGTGCAGCGATCAAGTCATTATTTTTTGCCAGCACAGACCAATACCGGTTATCATACCCCTGGGGGAACAGATAGAGTACAGCAGCACGGAACCCCTGCACAAAAAATCCGGTCACTTCCATCGCCATGGCTTCCGGAGTTGTCACCCAGAAACGCCCTTGCAAACCATGAGGCAACGCCATAAGCCGGGGGCATTTTCTGCCGAACTGTTTTTTCATAAAAGAGGAAACTTTCTTTGCGGCGATATAAGTTGCCAGATTTTCCGCTTTTACATAGTTGTACGTTTCCATCGCTTTCCAGCCGGTATACGGTCCCCACGGGTCAATATATGTCAGAGAATCGGCATAATCCAGAGGATCGTGTTCCGCACTTCCGCCATTGGCGCGTTCCGTTGTATCGGCGCAAGTGATCCATACGATTTCCGGAACAAATCCGGCTTTTCCGGTCGTCGCCTGATTTACCGCTTCCTGAATGACTTTTACCATTTTTCCATGCTGCAAACTGCGGAAACGGACACCTTGCGCATGATATTTACCGTTGATCGTCAATTCTTTCGGCCAGATCTTCCGGACCTGTTCTTTTGACATCTTCATATATACGGCAAATTCATCCCGGCAAGTGTCACAGAAACACCCCTGACCGTGGAACATGTACGGTTCCCAGTTGGCGATCACCCCGTCTTTCCCCGCAAGACTTTCTTTCAGAAACGGAATAAATGTATTTTTATAAAAATCCGTTTTATTATAAATCGCAGCAGGACAAGTTGCGTTGTTGACATCAAAACTGGTGGATTTGCCGATGGATTTGAACTTGGCATAATCCGGCTTTTTCTGACAAATCCGGTATCCATTGGCAAGCCAATACAATTCCGGCGTGATCAATTCTGTCCCGTGTTTACGGAGAACAGTTACAAAATCATTTTCAAAATTATGAGTGATCCAACGGAATCCGGTCTTCCCGCTGAATGCGGCAAACAGCTCACGGCTTGCCGCCTTTTTGAAATTCAAATACAACCCCATCGGCTGATATCCGGTATAGAACAATGCACTTTTCCGGACTGCGGGGATCTGCGGTTCAATGCGAAGCCGGAACCGTGCCGGAGCAGAAATAACTTTTCCCTGATCCATCAGGCAGAATTCCGCAGTCTCCCGGCACACACCCGCGGGAGCTTTTGTTGTTACCAGCAATGCCAGTTTCATGTAGGCTTCATATCCATCATACCGGCGTAAACGGAAATTCCAGTGGGATGCATCAAAATAAAAAGTATTCCCCTCTTTACGGAGAAATTTCAATGGTGCCGGAGCTTCCAGAAATTCCACTTCGGCAGGCAATTTCACTTTCAAAACGGGAGATTTCAATTTCAGCGCAGACACAGGAATGTTGCGTTTCAGCACAAAGGCAATCACAGACGGATCGTTCTGCGTCAGAACATACGTGTGATCCAACATTCCCTGCGGGAACAAAGTTGCTTCCACCGGATACGTTTGCTGCTGACGGCTCAATACAGGATCTTCCACCACCAGATCACCGCAGCCGTTCAAACGCATATACAATTCGATCCCTGTCACACCGGCAGGAAAAGAAATGGTAAAACGATTTGCATGGAACTGCTTTGTCAACGGAAAGACTTTAACGATATTTCTGCCATAACCTTTTGCCGTTTTCGTCACGATCACGACCATGGCAGAGGAACTTTTCCCCAATGCTCTGCCTCTGCTGCGGAAAGAAAGGATATATTCCCCGCCATCGGCATCCGGTAAAGAAATTTTCTGCAGCCAGGAAGCAGAAATATTTTCAGAATAACGCCCCGCAATTTTTTCCATTTCGACCGGTTTCTCAATTTTCAGCAGGATACCGTCTTTTGTATTTTCCTGTTTGAATTTAACAAACGGTTTTGCTTTTCCCAAAAGTGCCTGCGCTTCTTTCCGGGCGGAATGCATCCACACAGTACCGGGGATCCATTTACCAAAAAGATTATGGACGTTTTCACTTTTTTTCTGCGCCCGGGCATCTGAAATTGCCTGAAAATCCATTTGAGATCCGCCGCGATCAAACTCCACAGCAATCAGGGCGGAACTCAAAACAAACAATAAACTTGTTAAAACGGGGGTTTTCATATTCTTCGGTCCCGGGGATTATTTGCTGTCCGCAATCTTTACCAATACGGGATCGACAAGGGTAAGTTTACCCGGAGCATTCAGGCGCAAATACAGATCCATGGAATCTGTTCCTGCAGGAACGGTGATCACGTAAGAACAAACTGCATTTTCAGCTTTGGGATTGAAACTCTTGGCAAAAAGTTTGCCTGTTTTATTGCCAGCCTTCGGAAACGCCAGGAAAAATGCCTGATTTTTTACCGTTTTTCCGGGAATACAGGTATAAGTAAATTTAAATTTGTATTTGCCGCCTTTGGTATCCGGCAATTTTACATTCTGAAACCAGGATGCGGAAACGCTGGCAGCATATTTGCCTGCCACGTTCACCATTTCTTCACTCATATCCGTTGACAGAACAGTCTTGCCGTCCTTGACTGCGGTTTCAAATTTGACAAATGCGGGAACTTTGGAACGCAGCGGCTGCGCTTCTTTGTCTGACGTATGGATCCAGACATGTTTTCCACTCCATGTTCCGGAAAGCAGATTTTGGGATTCCGCAGCAAACACTCCGGCAGATACAACTGCCGTTACAAACAATGCGGTCATAAATTTCATGGTCATTCTCCTTGCGTTATTAAAGATTTATTATCAATAGGGTGTAAAATAATACTTTTCATATTTCACGTACACATTGTAAAGTTTCACTCTGCCGACATGGTAATCTGCATACAATGTGTTGGCATGATTGTTGTGACGGAAAACGGTCGGCTGGGCATACTGATTGGTCAACCCGGCACCATTGACAAGCGGGTTACTCCATTCACAGTCCGTCATCAGCATCGTGGTGGAAGGACGTTTGAAGTTTGCAGTCTGATTATAGCCATTCACCATAATGTAGATATTAAAACCATACCCATAAGTTCTGCTGGAATTTTTGGGAAAGAAAGACGGACATGCCAGCATGGAACGGACCGGCGGTTTTCCTGTCGGCAGATCCACTTTCCCGATATCAGTGTTATCTTTGAATTTCAGGTAAGGATATAACATACCATTATCTTCCCTGCCGCCGAAACTTGCTTTGCATCCACTTTTCCAACTGGAACCGCAATCGTAATAACTGGGGATCCTGCCGCCGTTGTCATTCGTGTATTGCAAAATAGCTTTCCCCAATGTCATAAAATTGTTGGCGCAACTGGTAGTTCGTACCGCATCTTTGGACTTGCTCAATGCCGGGAGAAGCATCGCAGCAAGAATGGCAATGATCGCAATCACCACAAGTAATTCGATCAACGTAAATGATTTTTCTTTCAATTTCATACTGACAGCCTTTCTTTGGTTGTATTTACATCTTTATATATGGTTGGTGTAACGTAACGTTTTGTACTTTCCCGGATCTGAAGAAATCCGGGAGATTCAAGAATGATCCGGGATTTCCCGAACCATTCCTGATGCCGGAGCATCAGTTCCGCCGCCATAACACCGATCGTGTCATAGCAAAGATCCAGGGTCGAAAGTTTCGGAACCGTATATTCGCCACCCGGATACCCGCAGAACCCCATAACGGAAATATCTTCCGGAATACGGATGCCGCGCTCACGCAGGATCTGGATCACACGGATCGCATAAAAATCGGAATAACATAATACCGCAGATTGACGGGCTTTCAACAGACGGTCCACACAGTCACGAAGTCCTTCCATATCCAATTCGGACTCCAGAATCACAGACCGTTCCATCCCATTTTCTTTCAGCAGCTTTTCAAAATTTTCACGGGGATATCCGCGAAATGACCAACCGATCCCGTCGATCGTTGCCACCCGGGTATGCCCAAGTTTCCGTAAATAAAGGAGTGCTTCCGCAAAGGCTTTTTCAAAATCCGCCACGATCATGGAAAACGGACAAATCGTCTTGTCACTTTCCACAGCATGGGGCATCACCACCGGAATATCCACCGTTTTCAATAATGTCAATTCCCGTTCCGAACCGTGAAAATAGGATTCCATCAGAAATATACCCTGTATATTTTCCCGACGGATCATGGCGTTGAAATCATCCGGCGTCATCTCCATAATAAAATCCCGGAGACAAAGTTTGGTCTTTGCACCGGCCTGGGACATCGTCCGCTGTATCCCCGGTATCACATAATTACCGGGCAGAGAAACATCAGAGAGATTACTGGTCAGGATCAAATAAATCGCCTGATCACTCTTGTAAGTCACAAATGTTCCGGCTCCATTGACAAAGGAAACATAACCATCCGCGGCAAGACGTTTCACCGCATGGCGCACAGTCATATGGGCAACCTGATACCGTTTTGCCAAATCAAGACCGCCCGGCAATTTACAACCGGCAGCAAAACGCCCGGAAACAATATCGTCCCGTAGCATTTTATAAACCAATTCTTTTTTTAATACCGGTGCCATAGATTTATTACCCTTCATTACAAAAAACATCATGCTGCATCACGCTTTTACAACTAATATAACTCTTTTTTTGGAAAATGCAAATCTTTTTTCTGATTTTTTGTACCTTCCAACAAATCGCTAACTGAAAGAAATGCAACATCAAACAATATTATAACAGAATACCGCAACAATGCTGTATCCCTATGATTGAATCCTGCGGAATAATAACCGATCAATGAACACAATCATCA
>JAFVSW010000204.1 GCA_017503545.1 Lentisphaeria bacterium
AAAAAATTATTTTTTTTTGAAAAAAGTTTAAAAAAGATTTGAAAATCAGAAAAAATGGTGTATGTTATTAATTCTGTGCGAAACCGCGGTTTGACATGTGGGTGTCAAGCTGTATTCCAAGTCGCATTGAAGTACGAGAAAAGCCCCTTGAGCAGTATAACACAAGGGTCGATTCTTCGCAGGCAGACAACTTTGTCCGGCAAAAACCGGACAGAACAACTAACTAAGACGGTGCCGCTTATGAAAGTTTCGTCATCAATTAAACGCAGGTGCGAATCCTGCCAGATCATAAGAAGAAAAGGCGTGATTCGCGTGGTCTGTAAGAGAAATCCCCGCCATAAACAGAAACAAGGATAACCGCGGAGTAGCGAGATATGCCCAGAATCTTAGGTGTAGACATTCCGATGCACAAGCGCGTGACATATGCGCTTCAGACGATTTACGGGATCGGCCCGAAAATTGCAGCCGAAATCGTGGAACGTGCTAAAATCGATCCGGATCTGAAAGCCAGCCAGCTGACAGATGAACACATTGCCGCCATCACAGTGCTTCTTCAGAACGACTATGTGGTGGAAGGTGATCTTCGCCGTGAACTCGTGACCAATATCCGCCGTTTGCAGAATATCAACTGCTATCGCGGAATCCGTCACAAAAAAGGTTTGCCCTGCCGCGGACAGCGCACGCAGACCAATGCCCGTACCAGAAAAGGTAAAAAGATCACGGTTGGAGCTATCCGCGACAAAACTCAGCGTCGTGTTGCTTCCTCCGAAAAAGAAGCAGCAGCAGCCGCAACTGCAAAGAAAAAATAATTTTGCCTGTGCAAAATTATTTGCAGCGTAAAAGCAACGAATCGAAAGGTCAAATAATATTATGGCTGAAGAAATCAAGGATTTGGCAACAGCGGAAGCTGCTGCTCCTGCAGAATCCGCAGCTCCGGCAACAGAAAAACGCAAAAAAACCGGTCGTCATGTACCCTCCGGCATTGCGTTTGTTCATGCCACATTTAACAATACAAAAGTTACGTTCACCGATTTGCATGGTAACGTTCTTTGCTGGTCCAGCTCCGGTAAAAACGGTTTCAAAGGATCCAGAAAGAGCACCGCATATGCAGCTCAAGTTGTCGCAGCAGACGCAGCGAAAAAAGCAGAAGCTCTCGGCATGAAAGACGTTGAAGTCCGGATCAATGGACCCGGTGCAGGTCGTGAATCCGCCGTCCGCGGCATTGCTTCCATCGGTATGGAAATCAATGCGATTAAGGATATTACGCCGGTTCCCCACAACGGATGCCGTCCGCCGAAACGCAGACGTGTCTGATGTTACAGGGTTATGTGTTTCTGCATGTTGCAGGCACATGAACGATGTTTTATCTGGATTAAAACTATAACCGGAGGTAATAAATTATGGCTTCCACAAACGATTTTCCCATGCCGAAAGCACCGGTTTTGGAGAAAGAGACCGCAACGGATAAATACGGAAAATTCGTCGCGTTTCCCTTTCAGAGCGGTTTTGGTCATACGATCGGTAACGCGCTTCGCCGGGTTTTGCTTTCCTCTTTGGAAGGTTCTGCCATCTCTGCTGTCCGGATCGATGGAACAACTCATGAGTTTTCATCCCTCCCGAACGTGGTCGAAGATGTCACAGAAATCATCCTCAATCTGAAGAAAGTCAAACTCAAACTTCTGGATGACCAGCACAAAGTTCTGGAAATCAAGAAAAATGAGGCAGGACCTGTCACAGCCGGCGATATCATCAATGATGGAACGGTTGACATTGTCAACCCGGATCAGGTGATTTGCACGCTTGACAAAGATGTTCCGTTCCGTGCTGAAATCGAGATCTCCAAAGGTCGCGGTTGGTGCCCGGCGGAAAAGAATAAACGTGCTGAGCAGCCCCTCGGAACAATTCTCGTGGACTGCTTGTACAGTCCTGTGACTTATGTCCGTTATCAGGTCGGTGCAGCCCGTGTTGGAGAAGAAACAGAAAAAGACTCTCTGACACTGGAAATTTACACAGACGGTCGTATCACACCTCAGGATGCGCTGAAGAAAGCAACAGAGATCCTTGCCGATCATCTGAATCCTTTCCTTGGCAACGAAAAGCCTGCTTCTCCCGGACTTTCTCCGGCAGAACAGAAGCTTCTCAAGACCCTGACACAGGATGTCGATGTTCTCGAACTCTCTGTCCGTGCTATGAACTGTTTGAATACCGCAAATATCAAACTTTTGGGTGAACTTTGTCTCAGATCAGAAGCCCGGATGCTCAAATTCCGGAACTTCGGGAAAAAATCCCTGGATGAGATCAAGGAAAAGCTGGTTCCGCTGAACCTGCATCTTGCTATGCCCCTGAGTGAAAATCTGGCCAATGCGATTCAGGCAGAAGCCGAACGCGCCAAAGCCTCCAAGAAAGAGGAAATCTAATAACAATGAGACACCTCAAACATACAGCAAAATTGAACCGCAATTGCGGTCATCGTAAAGCCATGCTCGTCAATCTTGCATGCAGCCTGATCGAACATGACCGTATTGAAACGACTGTCATCCGCGCGAAAGAACTCCGCCGTTTCGTCGAACGTCTCATCACGCTCGCGAAAAAAGGTGGCGATTATCGTCGCAGACTGGCTTATGCAAAACTCAAAATCAACACTCCGTCTGACAAAGCACAGGCGAAAAAAGCTGTCCTCAAGAAACTCTTTGAAGACTTGGCTGTCCGCTTCGCTGCCCGTCCCGGCGGTTACACTCGCATCATCCATACCTCTGCTCGCAGAGGCGATGGTTGCCCGATGTGTTTCATCGAATTCGTAGAAGCCGCTCAGGCTCCTGCTGCAGAAGAAGCTCCCAAAGCTGAATAATCTTCTGACCCGATGATAAAATAAACCCTGGTGTCCGTCAGTTAATACGGATGCCGGGGTTTTTCTTTCATTTCAAGTTCAGGCAGGGGGAAATATAACTATGAATATCCGTTTTTATCTGTATCTTTTACTGTTGTTTTCCACATTCGTTTTTTCCGGGGCATGTCATAAAGTCACGCCCGGCGATATGGAAACTCAAATGCGTATGGCGAATCCCCAATGGGAGGGAGCTTTTTTCGCAGGCTACTATGCAAATCAAACGCCGCTATTTGAATTTTCAGATGGTCCTGAAATCAATGCCGTTCTCCTGAACGGCGGCAATATCAAAAATTTCAAACCGTTGAAAGATATCAGATTACGTATTCTCTGTTTACGGGACAGCGATGTGACATCGCTTGATTTTCTCCCCCGGTTGAATTGGGAAAAAGAAGTGATCGTGGAATTACAGAATTGTAAAAATATCACGGACTTCAATGGTCTGAAATTATTGCCTCTCACTGTCATCAATATCAACAATACCCCGTTTGCGGATACCGGATTGCTGGGCGATAAAATCAATTCCCTGTATCTGGATCAGACACAAGTCAGAAAGCTCAATCTGGCAAAACCGGAACTGCTGGAAAATCTTGTTTGGGTACAGGATAAACAAAAGCCGGATGTGGATATAACCCAGATCGCGGCAATGAAACGGCTTGGCTATCTGCAATTGAAACATATCAAAGGTTTTGACGGAAATTTACTTTCCTCTCTGCAATATCTGGAAAATCTCGTATTGAGCGATATTGACCAGATCCGGCTGACAGAGTTGTCACCCCATGTTATGTCCACTGTCTGGCTGGAAAATTGCCCCGATCTTGAAATCGGGAATGCGTTCAACAATAAAATAATCGACAAGCTGTTTCTGGTACGCTGCGGAGATCCTGCCCGTATTTTCAGCAAACTGACCAATACAAAAATCAATCAGCTGGTCATTGATGGTGTTCATGTACCGGATTTGTCTTTTCTGAAGCGGATCAAAGAACTGCAATGTGTACGATTCCAGAAATGTACAGGGTTGCCGGAAAAAATTGATCTCCCTTACGTTCAAGTCATTGTGGAATGATTCATCAAAGAACGGAACGGCGTTTTACACAGAAATTCTTTTCTGCCGCGGCGTCTGTATCATACGTGATCTCCAGATAACTGCCGTGCTTTGTCAAAGATCCGGCACACAGTTCCAGTGACCCGGATGGCAGCACTCTTTCGTATCCCTGATGCACATGTCCGCAAAGAGAAAGTGCAATCTTCCCGTTTTCAAGCCCTTCCGCGGCGATTTTTGCGCCGTACAGCTTCCGCCTGAAATCCAACAGGGGGTGATCCGTAATGACCGGGAAATGCCCTGCAAGAAGCAAAGGAGCAGTTGTTCCGGCAGTCTCCATCTGTTTCCGGAGGAAATCACCGGTTTGCTGCGACATCATACCGCAGGAAAAATACCAGGATAACGGTTTTGCACAATGAATGGCGGCAATGCGTACCGGTCCGGCATCATAAAGCCACGGCGAATCGGAATAAGAGCGTCCACCATTGAGAGCCGCATAAAAATCTTCCATTGCCTTCCGGCAGTAACGGTCACGCACGTATAAATCATGATTTCCAGGGACATAAAGGAGAGGGATTCCGGAGTCGATCAACGGTTGAAACGCCGCCAACGCCTTTTGAAATTCCCTGGGATCGGCAGAAGAAACGGCATCTCCGGTAAACACAAAAAGATCCGGTTTCTTTTCGAGGAAAAGGGGAACTGCGTCCCGGAAATATTCCAGTTTATATTTTCCCTTGCGGATAAGCAAACTGTTACAGCAGCCGAGGATCCGTTTATCAAAGAACGAACGGCAGGACAATTCGGCAGGGAAATGCACATCGGAAAAATGCAGAATGGTATATTTCATTTTCCGCTTTTTTCCTGTTGTAAACGTTGAATGTTCTGATAAAATTCCAACTGACGGCTGATTTCTGCTTTTTTTCTGCCGACAGCTAAAATAAGAGCCATTTTTTGGGCATGGACTGCCCTTTGAATATCGCAAAGTCCGTAATGGATCGCAGCTTCGTATTGATAGAACGTACTGCGGCGGTCAGCTGGCTGTTTCTCAAACACTGTCCGGATCTGATCCGGCAATGCTTTAACCGCGTTCAAAGGGAACCAGGACAAAGAGACTGTATCACCGGCAGCAAATGCCATCAAGCGGAACAACGCTTCCGGAGAATTGCGGAATTGTTTGACCGCATCTTCAAAAGTCCGCATAAATTGCAATCTGTTTCCACCACGCTGCAAATAATTCAAATACAAAAGAGTCTGTTTAACATCATGGGGATTTGCCTGTGCATTCTGACGTGCGAACGCCAGAGCGGCAGGAAACCGGTTTGAATTTTCAAATACAAAAAGTTTTGCCTGAATCGCCAGAGAATCACCGGGCTGTAATTTGAGTATTTCATTGGCACAACGGAGAATCACATCCGGCAGGGATGCCTGAACAGCCATCTGCATTTCCTTGCGGAGCCGGGTAACTTTCAATTGAATATCCGGATTGAATTTACCGGTCCGGATAAGATTGAGGATGTTCTCCAAATCAATGGGACTGCCCTTCCAGATGATTTTGCCTTCTTTCCCGATCAATGCAAAAGGCAACAGCAATTCCCCTGCTGCATATTCCTTGAACAATGTCTGTTTGGAATCGGCATGGATCGGCATGGAAATTTCATATTGACGGATGAGAGACTTGACCGCAAATCCGGAACCGCGGGTCAGGAGAAAGAAATCGGCTTGTTCATTCTGCGGCAATTCTGCTTGCGCACGCTGCAGATCGGAAAGCATCGCCAAATACGCCGCACTGTCCCGGGCGGCAATATCAAAAAAGAAAATAATTTCGTAAGGAGCTTTGTTTTTCTGCGGGACCGGAGAGGCAGAAACATTGACGGCTTCCGCCTGTTTTGCCAAATCTTCAATCGTAAGCAATCCGCCGGGTTCAATGGCGGAAAGGATCCGTGTGAAACAACAGATCAGCAAAAAAGGAAGAAGCCGTTTCATATCAAGCCTCCTGCGACCGGTCACAGAGATGCGCGGAACACCTTCTGCTGTCTTGCCGCTTCAAACGCAGCAGCAGCATAAAGGAGAGATTTTTCACGGAACGCACCAGCCATAAGCTGAATACCGACCGGCATACCAGTTTCCTCATCCAAACCGGCGGGGATACTGATACCGCAATCTCCGGACAAGTTCAAAGCCGTTGTAAAGATATCGGAGAGATACATTTGCAGCGGATCGGATTTTTCATTGAACCGGAATGCGGGGACAGGGCTGACGGGTGTAAAAATCAAATCGCAATCTTTATATGCGTTTTCAAAGTCGCGGCGCAAAAGAGTACGTACTTTCTGCGCACGGAGATAATAAGCATCGTAATACCCGCTGCTCAACACATATGTGCCGAGCATGATACGGCGCTGGACTTCAGGACCGAAGCCTTCGCCGCGGGATTTCATATACATGGAAGTAAGAGAATCGGATTCGGGGGAACGATACCCGTAGCGGACACCGTCAAACCGTTCCAGGTTGGCACTTGCTTCCGCCGTGGCAATGATGTAATAACATGCCATGGCATATTTTGTATGCGGCAGGGAAATTTCTGTAAATGTGGCACCCAGAGATTTCAATGTTTCCATGGACTGTTCCATGACTTTCTGCACACCGGGGGTGACACCTTCCAGAGAGGAATATTCTTTCGGCAAACCGATACGGATTCCTTTCAGGCTGAAATTATTTTCCTGTTCCGCAAGATAAGCGGCACAATTTTCGCCGTCATAAGGAAGACTGGTGGAATCCAGCGGATCCTGTCCGGCGATCATGTCATAAAGCAAAGCTGCATCATAAACGGTTTTTGTCATCGGTCCAATCTGGTCGAGACTGGAAGCGAAAGCAACAAGACCGTTACGGGAAATTCTGCCGTAAGTGGGTTTCAAACCGACAATACCGCAGAAAGAAGCGGGCTGGCGGATGGATCCGCCTGTATCAGATCCGAGGGCGGCAGTCGTAATACCGGCAGCGACAGCGGCAGCAGAACCGCCGGAGGAACCACCGGGAACTCTGGAAAGATCCCAGGGATTGGCTGTTTTGAGATATGCACTGTTTTCACAGGAAGACCCCATGGCAAACTCGTCCATGTTGGCACGTCCGAGCAGCACACAACCTGCCTGTTTGAGTTTTTGAGTGACAAACGCATCATACGGAGAACGGAACCCTTCAAGGATTTTGGAAGCACAAGTGCAAGACTGTCCTTCTGCAGCAATATTATCCTTGAGCGTGACAGGCACACCATCGAGAACGCTGAGCGTTTTGCCGGCTGCGCGCCGTGCATCCGACGCGGCAGCCTGTTTCAGAACATCTTCTTTATCCAGAGCAAGAAGGGCATGGACTTTACCATCCACTTCTTCCGCTCTGTCAAGAAAGAGTTGAGCCAGTTCAACAGCAGTACAAGTTCCGGCAGCAAGCAAATCAGCGGCTTGACGCAGGGTAAGAGTAACGGGATCGATATTCAACATTATGCAGTCTCCTCTTCACCGGGCAGCATCCGGGGGACGCGCACGAGTTCACCATCTACGGTAGCGGGTGCATTGGCAAGCATATCCTGTCTGGAACGCGGTTGTGTTGCCACATCTTCGCGCATGACATTGACCCGGTCAACAGCGTGTGCTGTGGGTTCAATCCCATCCACATCGAGTTCGGACAACATTTCCACATAGCCGACAATGGCTTCCATTTCCGCCTGAAGCTTTTCCGTCTGACCGGCGGGGATCTCCAACCGTGCCAGCGCAGCAATCTGCGATACGTCAATAGTTCCGTTATTCTTACCGCTCATGAACGTAGCTCTTTTCTCTTCTGAATCTTATTGATGTTCGAGTTTGAGTGTTTCTGTGGTCTGATCGCAGACTTCAGCAGGGCCGAAATACTGGATCGGGCCGGGATAGATGTAGGATGTATTCACAGCCCAGTCAGCGCGGATTGCGGCATAGGCTTTGAAGGGAGCTGCATCCAATTCGACCAGGGCTTTCTTGATCACCGGTTTGTCTTCGCCGTGACGGTGTTCCACGTTCATCATAGCGGTGAGGGGAACAGCACCTGCGATCCATTCGTTAGCCGGTTTCACCAGGTTACCGACATAGGACATGTAAGCGGTTGCACCTGCGCCGAGGATAGCGGCGGCGTTGTAACCGAGACTGTAGCAGTAGTCAGCATCGAAGTTGGAAGGAGCAGAGCAGCGGCCTTCATAACCGAAGAAGTGCGTCTGAGCAGAGAATTTGCCAGTGAAAGTACCGGCACTCTTGCGGGCTGCAAGTTCTTTCTTGACCAATTCGACCAACAGTTTTTCGGTTTCGATGAGAGAAACCTGAACGTTGCCGTGGGGGTCGCGGTCCATGGAGAGCTGGAGGCGGATGGCATCCGGCAGATTTTTGTAAACGGCAGCACTTTCTGCGGTGAGCAGAGTTTCCACGAATGCGAGTTTTTCAGCATTGGTGGTGATAGCAGCAAATTTTTCTGCATTTTTAGCAAGTGCATCGTTGAGTTCAGCGATGAGGACTTTCATTTCCGGGATGAATTCGATCAAACCTTCGGGAATGAGGATCACACCAAAGTTTTCTTTGTTTGCAGCGCGTGCAGCAATCATGTCAGCGAGATCGTTGACGATTTCAGAAATGGTCTGTTTCTTTGCAGCAACTTCTTCAGAGATAATGGCTTTGTTGACATGAGTACGGAGTACACATTCCAAAGCAATGTGGGAAGCAGAACGGCCCATCAACTTGATGAAGTGCCAGTATTTCTTTGCAGAGTTGGCGTCACGGGCAATGTTACCGATCAATTCGCTGTAAACTTTGCAAGCGGTATCGAAACCGAAAGAAGTTTCAACGAAAGCGTTTTTCAGGTCACCGTCGATGGTCTTCGGGCAGCCGACGACCTGGATACCGGCGTTCTGCGCCTTGTAGTATTCAGCCAGCAAACATGCGTTTGTATTGGAGTCGTCACCACCGATGATGATGATGGCTTTGATATTGAGTTTTTCGCAGTTTTCGCGCGCTTTGTCGAACTGTTCCGGCAATTCCAATTTGGTTCTGCCGGATCCGATCATATCGAATCCGCCGGTATTGCGGTAAGCATCCATGAAATCGTCTGTGATTTCAACATATTTGTTGTCAACGAGACCGCTGGGACCGCCTTTGAAGCCGTAAAGTTTGGAATTGGGGTTGATGGATTTGAGACCATCGTAAATACCTGCGATCACGTTATGACCGCCGGGAGCCTGTCCGCCGGAGAGAATCACAGCAGCATTGATGGCTTCGCCTTTTTCGCCGGAACCGGCGGCGAAACGCAGGTCAGGCATGTTGCTGGTGCTGGGGAACAGCTGGGAAATTTTTTCAGTATCGGCAAATGCGGGAAGCGGATTGCCTTTTGTTACGACGACTTTTGCACCTGCGCGGAGAGCGGCAGGCAATTTGGGCTGATACGCAGAGCGTACTTTCTGGAGTGCGGAGATTTCCGACATTTCACACCTCTTGCTTGTTTTTGTTATTAAAAGTTGAAGTTTTCGGTTTTTGATTATATAATATAATACACAATCGTCCGCTTTTCAAATCAAAACAGCAAGAGAGTACGACTTTTTAAGGAAAATGTCCACAGATATCCCATAAAATATTTCAAAAAAATATTGATACAAAACTCAATATCCGGATAAAACGCAGGTTTGCCGTAAAACAAGCCCTGTCAGGGCGGCAAGAGTCAGACAGCTCCGTCTTCATTTTATTACGCCGTGACAAGCCAGGGTGAAGCGCAGCGTAACCCTGGGGATAAGACGTCGAACGACATTGACCAAGACCGGCATTGACGGATAT
>JAFVSW010000205.1 GCA_017503545.1 Lentisphaeria bacterium
CACCCTGGCTTGTCACGGCGTAATAAAATGAAGACGGAGCTGTCTGACTCTTGCCGCCCTGTCAGGGCTGGTCTAACAGTGATTCTAAATTCTTTCGGACATTGAGTCTTTTCTTACATGATTTCGTGAGTACTTCAAATTGAAAATCTAGCAGTTCCTGGAATTTTCAAGCTCAAAGGAGATCTGATTCTATGGTACAAACCGTCGAAGAACCTATTTTATTGTGTTCGCGGGGAAATAAAAAACGGAGAAGAACATTTTTTTGATGTTCTTCCCCGTTTCAGGGATTATCACAACCTTTTGCAAAGCCGGATAAAATAGATCAGTTATTGCTTTGGTCAGCGGTTTTCATCCAAACCGTACTGACGGAAACCGAATGTGTTGGTTTCGCCGGCAGCTTTCAGATCTGCAACGGTGTCTTTCCGGAAAGTATTGACTTCTTTCTGAATCGCAGCAGCAGGAACAACTTCTGCTACAACAACAAGCTGAGAACGTTTTGTGGATTCCTGTTCGGTGGAGAAAAGCCAGCCGAAAACCGGGAGATCTTTCAGGATGGGCAGACCGCCGGAAACACGGACAACATCACGTTTTTCCAGGCCGCCGATCACCAGTTTGGTTCCTTTGTTATCAATCATGAACTGAGTATCGATCACAGCGGCTTTCTGGATACGGGGTGCGCCGGTGGAGGTGTAGCCGATGAGAGAGGAGTTGCCCATGACGACTTTGAGGATGGTGGCTTTTTCCGTGATGGAAGGAGTCATTTTCATTTCAAAGCCGAATTCGGTCGGCTGAGTTTCGATCTTGTTGCCGTGCTGGATCTGATCTTTACCGGTTTCAATGGGTTCTGCTTTTGTGACGAATGTACCGGTTACTTTTCTGATCACGCCGGATTCGTTGTTACGCAGTTTGACAGCGGCAGTGTGCATGACACGTGCTTTGCCTTTGGAGGTCAGGAAGTCCAAATATTTTGTATTCCATTTCGGATTGAAACGGAAATAGCGGATGCTTTCCCAACCGAGACCTTTGACCAGATTTGCTGCGTTATGATTACGCATGAAATGTGCGCCGGTATTGAAGAAATTGATACCGTCATTGTTTTTCCATGCCTGGAAGTCAAGACCGATCTTTGCATCATTTTCTGCATACAGTTCATAGACTGTGACCTGAGCATACACTTCCGGATAGGGTTTGTCATATTCCTTCAGAACATCCACGATGGTCTGTCTGGAGAAGGGAGATGTTTTGAAGAAGATCAGGTTCAAGCCATTGTCGGTGACGAGTTTATCGGTACCGCCAAGATTATCCATCGCTTCGTTCTGTTTGAACGCACCGACTTCGTTGATCATTTCCTGCAATTCAGCAGCGGAACGGAATTTCGGGGAATAGACATACATCGGACGACCGGTGATGGAGGCAGTCTGGGGTTGGTCGAGGATCTTGACCAATGTATCAAAACCCTGTCCGGCGGAACTGTCTTCAAAACGGTAATCTTCAGCAGAAATCAGCAGAATAGCCTTACCGTCAGTGAATTTGACAGCCTGGATGTTTGTGGGGTTTTCTGTGATTTTACGGGTCTGTACGATTTTGCGCAGATAGGTACGCAATTCATAGGGATCCGCATATTTCAGAGCGTATGCCTTTGTGACAACGTTCGGGTCAGAAACGTCGCGGACAAAATGTACAACATCCGTGTCCGGTTTGACCGTTACGTTCAAACGGGCATCGATGCTGGATTTTTTATACCATTCGGTTGCGGCACCGGCGTAGATATTGGCAAATGCAGTCATTGCGAGTGCAGCAATAGTTACAAATTGAATCTTTTTCATAGTAATGAATTCCTCTCAGTGACTTATTTCTTTGCAATGTCGTCAAATTCAACAAGTTTGCCGGAAGGCATTTTTTCGTTGATATTTACTTTGTTGACACGGGCGGTAACGATCAGGTACACTGTTTCTTCGTTGGAAGTTGTGGTACCGAAGATATATTTCAGGATCGGCAATTCGCAGAGGAAGGGGATACCGATGGTCTGTTCGACCTTGCTGACTTTTTCCCATTTGACGAGGATCGTTTCCTGATTCATGGGGATGGATGCGCTGGAAGAGAATTCCGCCTTATCAAGGATTTCGTTGCCGTAGTTGTTGCGTTCAACAACGTTGGCATGTTTCAGTTCATAATTGAAATTGACTTTGCCAGCTTTATCATTGGTGATGATAGCATTGGAAAGCAGCATGCTGAAGATGGCGTTTCCTCCGACTGCAACGGAGGAAACATGATCTTCATCTTTCGTCAGATTCTGATATTCGGGAGAGAAACCGACCGCAAACGTTTTGTCCGGAACGTTAGAGATCATTACAGATGCAGTAGCGCTCAATGTTGCTTTGCCATCCTGCTGGAGAAGACGGAGGAAGCTCATGTCGATGCTCGGAGCAGTATAAAAACCGCCGAATGCATAATCTGTTCCCTTGAAAACCGTACCGGCTGCGGTTTCGACGGTTGTTGCAAACTGGTCAAAAATAGCCTGCGGACCACGGAAATACATGGCATCAAGACCTGCGGAAATCAGGTTCATGCCGGGACCGTTTTTCCATGCCAGATAATCAAGACCGATATCTTTCAGATTGCTTTCTCTTACTTCATAAACAGCAAGATCAACACGAGCCTGAGGAATTTCGCGGTCAAGCCAGGAAATTTTTTCTTTGATGGATTTGACACGGGACGGTGTATCTTTGAAGTAGAAGAAATTGCGTTTTGCATCAAATTTTACTTCTGCATCCTGTTTCGGACTGGCAACTTCACCATTGACGATCACGTCCAACATGCCCTGATCACCGCGGAATTTCGGTGTGTAGAAACCGTATGCAATACCGTTGCCGGTGATGTTGGAGCCGTACTGGTTGAATGTGGATTTGCGGTCGAGAGATGCAATGATCTGATCGGCATATTCAAAGAAATTTACGCCTGTGGAGACGATCAGCAATTCACGTTTTCCATCAGACATACAGGAAACTGTGGAGTCTCCGGTATAACGCAGAACTGCACTTCGGACAAACGGGGCGAGGTCAGCGGCTTTTGTGTGTTTGAGCTGATAGATTTTGGTTCCCATGCTTTTTTGAGCATCGTCTTCCACGAATGTAATTTTCTGAACCTTTTCTTCCGGTTCAGCGGCTTTTTGTTCTTCAGCGGCACGTGCGGAACATGCCATGAGAACTGCTGCAGCACCAAGTATGATGCAGCTCTTGGTTTTGAGTGTCATTTTATGACCTCCTTCTTGTGATTGATATTTTTTTGAAGAAAAAATGATTGCTTACTTTTTTTCTACTGACAAATATTTGATTGAAATAATATAACACGCATTTTTTCAAAATCAATCTGTTCAACTCATATTTTTTTATTTTATGCTGTCTTTTTTCAGTTTTTTTGGTTCTTCGACGGTTTGTACCATAATTATGCTCAAAAACATATAATAAACAAATACAGAATGTAGAATTGACCTGTTTTACACGTAAAATAAGTATAAAACTTAACGTCCAGACAAACTTGGATTTGCCGATAGACAAGCCCCAACGGGGCGGCAAGAGTCAGACAGCCCAGGGTGAAGCGCAGCGTAACCCTGGGATAAGACATTGAATAATATTGTCCCATGACAGCCTCCGCGTTGAA
>JAFVSW010000206.1 GCA_017503545.1 Lentisphaeria bacterium
GGTCTCGGTCAA
Organism: Lentisphaeria bacterium; assembly: GCA_017503545.1. Classification (GTDB taxonomy): domain Bacteria; phylum Verrucomicrobiota; class Lentisphaeria; order Victivallales; family UBA1829; genus RGIG8244. The sequence goes on from JAFVSW010000206.1 coordinate 13, forward strand.
TGTCGTTCGACGTCTTATCCCCAGGGTTACGCTGCGCTTCACCCTGGCTTGTCACGGCGTAATAAAATGAAGACGGAGCTGTCTGACTCTTGCCGCCCCATTCGGGGCTTGTCTATCGGCAAATCCAAGTTTGTCTGGACGTTAAGGTTTATGCTTATTTTACGTGTAAAATAGGTCAATTCTACATTCTGTATTTGTTTGTTATATATTTTTGAGCATAATTGTGGTACAAACCGTCGAAGAACCGATATTTTGTGGAATATCAGAAAAAAAAATGTGAAAAAAACATAAAATTCATTTGACTTTCCGAAAAACCGATGGTAAATTAGAATGTAAGGTATACAAAAAACAGTATACAAGAGGTTCAAACGTCATGGTACAGTACAAACAATCGATACCGCGGAAAGTGGAATTCGCCAGAAATGCTCTCATTTCTCTGGTGCATGACCGCAATCTTCAGGCTGGCGACCGGCTTCCATCCTATGCCGTCCTCCGGGATGAATTGGGCATCGGCAGTCAAACCATTGCCAATGCGGTGGATCTGTTGTGCAGTGCCGGGATGTTGGAAGTCCGGGACAAAGTCGGGATTTTTGTACAGAATCCCAATGGCAGTCTGCTTGCCGGCAGAACGGTGGCAGTCGTGGTCCGCCAGCTGGAAGGCAGTGCTTATGCCGCCGCATTAGCCGGTTTTATCCAGCGGTATCTGAATGAACATAACTGCCAATGTCTCACCTTCTTCCGTCGCGCCGATGCCACCGGAGAACGCCCGTTTATTGAGGAATTTCCCGGTTTGGCGCAGAGTTTGACCGAACACCGGTGTGACGGCGTACTGACCTTGTGTCCCTTTGCCGATGAATCGTTGAAAATCATTGCATCTTACGGGATTCCCTGTTGTTTTATCGGGGACGATGACCAGAATTTCGCCCACAGCGGTGTTGTGCTGGAAGTCAAAAAATTCCTGAAAGAAGCCAAAGATCAATTAACGGAAAAGAACTGCAAACGGATCATACAGCTGGCTGTCTCCGGACAACAATTGAATGCCCGTCTGAAAAGCGGGATTCCCGGGATGATCGGATTGTCTTACGGCGGCGGTGCAAAAATTGCCCAACAATTATTGGCGATGCCGGAAAAAGATCGCCCGGACGGCTTGATCAGCGACGACGATACGGTGGTCAGCGGACTGCTTGCGGAATTGCTTCAGAGTCAATATCCGGCAATCAATTACATGCCGTGGATCGCAACGATCGTCCATCGGGAACTCGGGGAACGTTATCCGACGGACCGGGTCCTGCTGTTTGAGCAATCCATCGGGGAATATGCACAATTGGCAGTCGATCTGCTGATGGAGCAGCTGCGGGACGGCAAAAGCAAAAAAACACGAATTATGTATGGATTCAAATCCTTAAATAAATAACAAACCTTAAACAATTCAAGGAGAAAAAAACATGAACACACTCGCAATCAACGGCGGTTCCAAAGTCTACAACGGCACATGGCCGGCATGGCCCACATTCAACGACAATGTCTACGACAAAGTTGCAGACATTCTGAAAACCGGTAAAGTCAACTACTGGACTGGTAAAGTCGGTATGCAGTTTGAAAAAGAATGGGCAAAATGGCTCGGTGTCAACAACGCCATCAGCGTTGCCAACGGTACTTGCGCACTCCACACTGCTCTTGCCTCTCTCGGTATCGGCCCCGGGGATGAAGTAATTTGTACATCTTACAGCTTTATCGCTTCCAGCTTCTGCGCATTGCAGGCTGGTGCCCTCCCTGTCTTCGTCGACGTGGGAACAGATCACCTTCTCGATCCCAACCAGATCGAAGCTGCCATCACAGAACGCACAAAAGCAATCGTAGTTGTTCACCTCTACGGTATGGTTGCTGATATGGATCCCATCATGGCGGTCGCAAAGAAATACAACCTGTACGTTGTGGAAGACTGCGCACAGTGCTTCGGCGGTGTCTACAAAGGCAAAAAAGCCGGTACCATCGGTCATGTCGGCTGCTTCAGCTTCTGCCAGAGCAAACACTTCACCACCGGTGGTGAAGGCGGTATGGTCGTGACCAATGACGATGACCTGGCTTGGGAATGCCGTTCTTTCCGTGACCATGGTTATGACGTCAAAGCAAAATTGAACCTTCTGGAAATGGAAGGCAAACAGCTTTACATTCACCGCCGCGTCGGTTTCAACTTCCGTATGACAGAAATCCAGAGCCAGATCGGTCTGTGCGAACTGGAACGTTTCGACAACTGGAACTTGAAAAACCGTATCCGCAACGGTAAGATGCTTGTGGAAGCACTCAAAGATCACCCGCTGATCAAATACGCTCCGGTCGATACAGAAGAACGTCAGAACTCCTACTGGTGGGCTCCGTTCGTCCTCGACACCGATAAACTCAAAGACGGTATCGACACCAAACAGTTCCTCGCCGCAATGGCAGCAGAAGGCGTTGTGGTATACAGCGTTCTCTGGCCGGAAATGTACAAAGAACAGGCTTACACCGACCGTAAAGGTTTCGGTATCGCCGGTTATCCGTTCAACGATCCGCGTTCCCGCAACATCGACTACTCCAAATTCAATTGCAAGATGGCAAACTGGCTCACAGACCGTACCATCAGCTTCTTCACACACCCGACATACGAAGTGGAACACATCCAGGCTTACATCGACGCATTCAAGAAAGTCGCTGCCGCTTACATGAAGGCTCCTGCAAAGAAAGCTGCTCCTGCAAAGAAAGCTGCTTCTGCAAAGAAAGCTGCTCCTGCAAAGAAAGCTGCTCCCGCAAAGAAAGCTGCTCCCGCAAAGAAAGCTGCAAAAAAGAAATGATCAGTGATCGGAGAGCATAATGAAAAAAGTCAAATATGCTATCATCGGTTTCGGCGGTATCGCAGAAAACCGTATTGCAAAAGAAGGTTTTGCCTGTGACAAAGCCCGCTTTGCTCCTCTGGAAAAAGCGGAACTTGTCGGCGCATATGACCTCTTTGCAGGCAGAAAAGATGCTGCCGCCGCTCTCGGTCTCAAATGGTACGATTCCATTGATGCAATCCTGGCGGATCCGGAAATTGATGCTGTTTATGTTGCAACCAACAATGCAACACATGCAGAAATCTCCATCAAAGCATTGGAAGCCGGCAAGCATGTGATCGTGGAAAAACCCATTGCCACATCCATCGCAGATGCAAAGAAAATGGTCGAAACAGCAGCAAAGAAAAAACTTTCTCTCTCTGTCGACCACATGATGGTCAACAACGCATACAACACCATGGCAAAAAAATACGTCCGTTCCGGTAAACTCGGTACGGTCAACGATTCCTGCTTCCACATGGAATTCGCATACGGTTACGATCCTGCCGAAGCTGCCACATGGCGTTGTTCCAAAATCGAAGAAATGGGCGGCCCTATCGGTGACGTTGCATCTCACTGCTTCTATGTCGCGGAATACGTTTTCGGTTCCAAGATCACAGAAGTGGCATGCTGCTACCTGCCCAAAACCATGTCCATCGTCGCAGAAGATGGTGCATACATCAAATTCACAATGGAAAACGGCATGAAAGGTTCCGTCAAAGTCGCATTCAGCGAACCCCGCGGCGGTCTCGTCGGCACACTTTCCAACCTGGGATTTGAAATCTACGGTACGGATGCAGTTCTCCGTTCTTACGGCAGTATGTTCCAGATCTCCGGCAAAGATGATGAACCCTACAAAATCCGTTTGGAAATGGAAACATCTTCCGGTGTACGCAAGCTCCATCCCCGTTCCTTCCCCAACATCTATCAGGTGTTGATCGAAGAACATGCTGCTTCCGTCCTCGCCGGCAAAAACATCAATGCCCGTAACGGCGTACGCAACCTTCAGTTGTGCGCAGCTGCACACAAATCCGCACAGAACGGCGGAATCCCGGTTGCGGTGAAGTAACATTATATAAGGAATTATAAAACATGATCAGAACAGGTTTTGCTTCCCAGATCATTACTCCCGAACGCGGTGTCGGTCTGGCTGGCTACTTCAACAAACGCCCCAACAGAGGCGTATACGACGATGTTTATGTCAAAGTCCTCCTGCTCGAACAGGAAGGTTTGACCACCGGTTTCGTTGTGCTTGATCTCTGCGGCTTCAGTGTCGAACTCTTTCAGAAATTGAAAGAAGAACTGAAAAAAGCCGGCGTGGATTATGCCGACAACCTGATCGTCAGCTGTACGCACACTCATACCGGTCCGGAACTCCGTAAAGCGACTCCGGAAAGCGAAAAATGTGCCGAAGCATTGATCGCAAGAACGGTTGCCGCTGTCAAAGATGCAGAAGCGAATCTCAAAGAAAGTACCTTTGAAATCGCGGCTGAAGTATACAATCCCTTCGGCTATGTCCGCCGTTTCTGGATGAAAAGCGGTAAAGTGGTTACCAACCCCGGTAAACTCAATCCCGATATCGTCAAACCGGACGGCGATTTCGACCGTACCATCTCTGCCATCGCGATCAAACAGGAAGGCCGCATCTATGCCATCCTCGTCAACCTGGCAAATCATGGCGATACCATCGGCGGTGACATCGTTTCCGCTGACTGGTTCGGCAGAATGGAACGGGAAATCCAGTATCAGCTGGGCGACGATGTACCCGTCCTGACTCTTACCGATGCTTCCGGCGACATCAATCACTTTGATGTCACCACCATGCGCGATCAGACCAATTACAATGAAGCGATCCGCATCGGCAGAGGCTACGGCAAGATCGTAACCGACCTGTTGAAGAAACTGCAGCCCATCAGCGATGATAAACTTGTCTTCAAGAAATCAGCATTCAACATCCCCCTGCGCACCGTCACAGCGGAACAGCTGGCAGAAGCCAAAAAAGTCATTGAAACGATCCCCGCAGCCGATATGGATGCACGCGGCGATATGACCAGTGAAGATTTGGCAAAAGGCGACAGCCTGGTATTGAGAATGTTTGCAGAACGTGTCCTTACCTGTGAAGGCAACGAAGGCAAATTCAAAGAAACAGAATTGCTGGCAATTTGTATCGGCAGTGATCTGGCATTTATCTCCCTCCCCGGCGAACCCTTCAACGGAATTGCCAGAGGGATCCGTGCCGGTTCCTCCTACAAACATACCATCGTTGCGGAATTGGCACAGGGCATCAGCGGCTACATTCCCATGCCGGAAAGTTTTGAACGCGGCGGATATGAAACAGAACCCAATGGTTCTTCTGCGGATATCCAGACAGCTCCCATGCTGATTGCAGCCGCTCTCGAAAACTTGAATAAATAAAACAGATCAGCCCTGCGGCTGAACTGCATACGCGGCAAAACGCTTTCTCTATAAGTGTTTTGCCGCGTTTTTTTCTTTTTCAATTACCGCAACAGCTGATATTTTTTCGTATATTACTGCACAGATTTCTTGAAAAAATGAATTTCCGGTATATATTGACTCTTTGAATTTTTTATAGAAAGAGGTAAATTCAAAAGTCCGGCAAAATTTGACTGAAAAAAGATTGTTGATGAGATGAAAATGGTAGTTTGAGCGTGGCTATTCGTAGAATAACCACCGAAAACGCTCCGTTTTCAGATCGCAACAAGGTTTTTCAGGCATTTTTGAAGACTTTTGAAATTGCCTCGAAAGAGGTCATTATGCTTATTTCATACATTCTGAAACATGCTGTCCCGGGTTGCGGGACCGATTTAACTCCGGATGTCCGGTACCGCTGCGGCATCGTAAGTGGAATAACCGGGATTATCTGTAATGCGTTATTGATTATTGTCAAAATCATTCTTGCCATCAGTTCCGGCAGTATCGCCATCGCGGCGGAAGCGGTGAACAACCTTTCCGATGCCGGATCCGGGATCATCACCATTGCCGGATTCCGACTTGCCAACCGTCCGCCGGATGCACAACATCCGTTCGGACACGGGCGGACAGAACATGTTGCCGGCTTGATCGTAGCCGTGTTGGTCATGGTGCTGGGGCTCAGTTTTCTCAAAGATTCCATAGGCAGTCTTTTCCGCAAATCAGAAATGCGGGCGGATTTGATTACGATTGTCCTCCTGAGTTCCACGATCCTGGTCAAATGCTGGATGTTTTTCTTTTACCGCAAAGCTGCCAATATGATTCAGTCTTCCGTCCTCCGTGCTGCGGCATATGACAGTTTGAGCGACTGCCTCGGAACACTCGTTGTTGTCGGTTCCCTGATCGCATCCCGGTATACCAGTTTTCCGGTGGACGGCTGTGCGGGGATTGTGGTAGCCCTGATGACCCTTTGGGCGGGCGGTTGTGTATTACGGGAAACGGTGAACAAACTTTTAGGGGAACCACCGGATATGGAATTGGTGGAGAAGATCAAGGGTACGCTGCTCTCCTGTCCCGGAATTGATGGGGTACATGATATTATCGTGCATAATTACGGGGAAAATTCTTATTTTGTAACGGCTCATGCTGAAATTCCCAGTGAGGGCGACAGAGCATCGGCACACGATATTCTGGAACATGCAGAAGTCGTCGTTGCAAAAGAACTCTCCGTTCATTTGCAATTGCATGGAGACCCTCATGACAAAGCACACCCGGAAGTCATATACTGGCGCAGCCGTCTGGAAAGTGCAGTTTCCATGATGGACAGTGAAATGAAAGTCTACGATTTTTCCCTGACAAAAGCCGAAAACGGCGACGTACAAGGGCTGAAATTCCATTTATTGATTCCGCACCGGTATGCCGAAACAGAAAGCTGTATCCATGATGCTCTGGCAGAAAAAATGCGTTCTTACAAAGAAAATATCGGATTGGAAATTCGTTTTGTCCGCAGTTACATCTGATCATTCGGCATGAAAAAATGAATCAAACACAATATGACGGCTGACAGGAAAAATAGCTGCCGTTTTTCTGCCTCTTCGACGTTTTGTTCCATAAAATCAAATCTTATTTGAGTTTTATATTCTCTGAAGTTTATGCCTTTTCGATTTTAAATACCCTCGGATTTATACAAGAAAAGAACTCAACGTCCGAATAAGCTGAGATGAATCTAGAACCAGTGCCAACGGCACGGCACAGTACAGCTCCGTCTTCATTTCATTACACCGTGACAAGCCAGGGTGAAGCGTCAGCGAGAACCCTGGGTAAAAGACATCGAACTAC
>JAFVSW010000031.1 GCA_017503545.1 Lentisphaeria bacterium
ATAATAACCACAAAACAAACAATCATAAAAGGAAACAGGCTATGGGAAATGTAACGCAAAAAAACGAAAAGTCAATCTCCGGGGCGATAAAAATCAACGAAAAAGAGATTGGGGATCAGATAAACTCGGCATTGACCACTTCGGCGGGGACCAGTATTTGAAACGGCTGTTCTCTGCTGCCGCTGCTGACAAGTTCGATCATTGCCTTTACTGCTTCGGACCTGCGGTTTTTCCGGACTGAACTGAGTTCGCTTTCATCAACAGGATTGCGGATGGCATGGGAAAAGACAGCCGGAAAGTGGTGCGAACTGACCAAGGATAAGAGCTGATCCCGTTGATTCCACGCACAGGGAATTGCTGTTCAGAAAATAAAATGTTTCCGGTAGTAGGCAGGCGGACTTTTGGTATATTTTCTGAATATCCGGTGAAAGAAGAATTCATCCTTATAGCCGCATTGACTGGCGATCTCCTTGATCGGCAGATCGGTTTCCCGGAGCAGATATTGCGCCCGGTTTATACGGCGCATAGTGATATACTGTTTCGGCGGCAGACCGAAGACACGGCGGAAATCGGCGGAAAATTCATCTTTGTCCAATTTGGAAAATACATTCAGTTCCGATATCGGGAAATTCCGGTGCAGATTCGTGTCTATGTAATTCAGGATTTTGGCATATTCTTCATACATTCCTTTTCCCGGCAATCTTCCGGAAAGTTCTTCCAGAAACGGGACCAGCAGTTCCATAATGGAATTCCTGATAAACACTGCTGAACTCAAGCCGGAACAATCCTTGATGCGTTTCAGGATCATCCGCATCTTTTTTTCGACCGGTTCCATTTTTTTGAGCGGGAACCTTACGGGTTCGTTGAAATGAGGGATCGTTTTCAACTGGTTCGAGGCAAAATGGATCCAGTAATGGGTGCAGGGAGTGATCCCTTCATATTTCAGGAGCATGTCGCAGGGGATCAGATAGAGATTTCCCGGGTCGATCACGCAGACTCCGTCCGGATAGATTATACGGAAGGAACCGTGAACAGCAAAATAGAGCCGGTAAAACCCTTCTTCGGAACAGCTATGTTCGAACGTCCAATTCAAGAAATCTTCAGCGAATCCGATCCTTACGACCTTTATATCAACATCTGCCAGCTGATTCCATTCATTATTGGGCTTGAAAAAACTGTTTTTCTGTTCTGCTGCCATGATAATCTCCATAGTATGATAAAATAAATCCAAATTTTGAAAATGCAAATTTATTCTTAAAATAACCTTGATTTTCTTCAGGATAATTATCGGTTTTCCGTAAAAAGTCCAAAAAATACCCCAAGAAAATCTATTGTCAAAATCGGGATTCAATGTTATGTTACAATATCAAATAGCGGCAAAAATCATAGTGAGAAAATACAGAAAGGAAAAGACCATGAACAAATTGTCTTCTCATCATTCATCATCCGGTCACAGGCAGGTTTTTACGCTCATAGAACTCCTCGTGGTGATCGCTATCATCGCCATTCTGGCGGGAATGCTTCTGCCGGCGCTGAACAATGCCCGGGAAACGTCCAAGAAAATATTGTGTCTGAACAGCATGAAGCAGCACGCGGTCTATATCAACTTTTATACGGACGGATGCAATGGTTTCTTCCCATGGCATGATGATACGGACAAAAACAAACAGGTGTATTACTGGCGTCATCTGATGATGCAAGGCGGTTTCATGAACTATGTGACCGTGGAGCGGGAATCCGGGACCATGTCGCACATGGTAAAGGACCGCTGTCCCAAGTATGAGATCAGCAACAAGATGGGAAATATGAATCCCGAAAAGACCTTCAGGGTGGATTACAACGGAACCTATATGATGAACGGCGTGCATTCCTCCACTCTGGGATATGGACTGACGGCTGCCGGCCCCGGAATCAAGGGCTGCAAGACCAATATGATTCCGCATCCGTCAGCATTCAATATCCTGG
>JAFVSW010000207.1 GCA_017503545.1 Lentisphaeria bacterium
ACAATAATGCACCCAAACCAGTTCGCCAGAAAACAATTTCTGTACTTGGCAGTTTTACAAAACTTGCGACTATTCCATTTGAACCGAAAAGTAAAAGAGATGCCAGATAAAAGAGGAAGGAATGTTTTTTCACAATCAACTCCTGTATTATTCCGTTTAATATACCATCGGAAAAAGTTTTTTCAAACATACCGTGTAAAAAAGCAGAGAAACAGGCATCTTCCAAACAACGATGCCACTTGAAACGCAAAAAGGCGACAGGATTCCTCCTGCCGCCGCTTATATTGCATTTTTTGATCAACAGAATTTCTTCACCCAATCCGGGTTTTCCGGACCGAAGTGTTTCAGCATGACGATGGGATCCGTTTCCGATTCATTGACAATCGTCACTCCTGCCTGAGCAGCAGATTCAGAAACAAAATATTCATCATGAGTCAGCTGTCCATAACGGATCAATGCCGGAGTTTCCAGTTTCATTCCATTCAGAGACCCATGACCCTGCATCATAATAAGTCCATACGCAGCGGCATCATGAATGACGACCGTCTTTCCGGGGAGAATGGTCAATTCTTTTGCAGATACTGCACTCGATTTGTAGCAGATCCACTTATCTGAATAGCCCTTTTTGAGCATTTCCTGTTCATCTTCCGCCGGAACAGGACGCATAAAGCGGTTCTTTCCGAATTCAGGATCCACATTCAGATCCCAGTCGATCACATCCATGAGATAATCGAAATCACCGATTTTCTCTTTCGGGCAGTCCTTCCAGAGAAGAGATTCGGAAACGATCTGATCATCCACAAGGCTCTGGTACATAGCATAAACATCGCTTGCAAACTGGGGTTCATAAGTACAAAGACTTCCCGGAGCATGCAAAACTCCCGGCGGAACATCCCAGCCGGTTCCAGGTTCCAGACGGTATGCTTTGGAAAGATTGGTGATCTTGTTATCCCCTTTGGTAAAATTCTTCAGACACTCTTTGACCTGTTCCTTTGTTGTTCCTGGTTCAAAACCGAAAAATGTAAAAGGAAAATGTCCACCGTGATTATTCAGCTGAGGCGGGAAGTAATAACATTCCGGTTTTCCGCGCTGACCGACAAGTTTTGCATGTTCCTCTCTGTGGTGGATGTGGTGCGGCAATGGTCCGAGATTATCGAAGAATTTAGAATAAACCGGCCAGCAATGATACTGATTCCAAAGACGTTCTCCAATCAGTTCAGCCTCGAGAAGTTCCACAGCTTCAGTAAGCGGAATCAGCGTTCCGTCATCTGCAACAATATGGCTGATCCCTTCATTTTTTCCGGTAAGCGGACCATTATCAGCAGGTGTGGTACAGCCAAGCCAGCGTTCATCAATCCCGCCGCGTTCACCGCCTAATGCATAATAATCATCAGGATGAAGTTTGATTCTTCTTCCGGGAATACAGAAACTGCGGGGAACCCAGTTCGGGGCAAGCCGGAAAATCCCTTTTCCGGATTCAAATGTTTTTTTGATTTGTTCCTTCATATAACATCCTCCATTTATGGTTGACAAAGAAAAAATTCACCAATATTTAACAAGGAAGCCCCGAACAATGTATTATAATAGCATCTATTCTCAACTTTTCAACTTCATACCCCGATATCATTTTGAAAAAATCGTAAAAAGGTCAGGCGAATGTAATATAAAAAGTCCCGACAATTTAAATTAACTCCGGTAATTTTTACCGGATAGCAGTGGCAGAAAATGATGCGCAAGACCAAGATGCTTTTGTTAAACTAAGCACATTCCCGGAAGACAAATCATTCAATCCAATTCACCATCGCTCAACCCCAATGGAAGCGGAGTCGGCCTTTCACAGGTGCTGGAGAGCGCAACTTTTCTGCCTTCGGCACTGGAACGCTCAAACGCGAACATTATTTCAATAACATGCCGTGCCAACTCCATGGAAGCCCGATGCGGTCTGCCGTCAGAGATCGCTTTTGCCATGTCAGCAATACCTATACTGCGGCTGTTTTCAGTGTAGATAAATGGTTTCGGAACAACTTGAAAACCATCCATTCCTTTGCGGAAAACTTTCACATCACCACCGAAAGTATTGGGGTCCGGCACAATGAGTGTCCCCTCACTGCCATACAATTCGATCGGATTATGACCATGATTGAATACATCAAAACTGGCGATC
>JAFVSW010000208.1 GCA_017503545.1 Lentisphaeria bacterium
ACAAAGTTCATCCAGTACATCGCTGGCGGCTTTCCACGAAAAACCTCCTGCATCTGCCACATCCTGGATTCGACAGAATTCTTTATTCAGCATGGTCAATATCGCTTCGGCACGAGCCGACATCCCGAAAGCTCCCCGCAAACGCAGCAAAAGCGATGCGTTACCAGTGCTTGCAAATGGCATAACTTTATTGCTCTGCACATATTGATTACGCTTGAGCCCGTAACGCAACGCCGTTTCATCCGGCTTCGGGACAAACTCATTCCCGAAGAACATCGTTTCGACTCCGGAATCTTTCGGCAGTAAACTTTTGGCAAGCGGCTGCCATTTTTTCGATTTCACTGAAGCTGCGATAAAGCCGAGGGATTTCCGGTCGGCATGGTCAAAGCGTTTCAGCAAGGCTTTCAGACGGGGCAGGTTAATGCTTTCACCATTGCATTGAAGCCAGTCGATCACAAGATCATAGAGCCGCTGATCATACCTTGCGAAGTGTGCCGAAAAAATCAGCAATGCTTCCGGATCAAGCACCCAATCATCCTTGCTGTTGACTGCTCCCGCAACACCAAGCTGTGTCCATTGCCTCCAGAGCAACTCCAATATAGAATCAAGCAGATCAGACTTAAATTTGCGCACTGACATTTTGCCACCCCAGTTGGTTGAACATATCTTTCAAAATCATCCGGAACGCTTCAGAGGTATCTTGAGTCAAACACCATTTTGCCGCAGCGACCAATTCTTCGGTCGTGGGATTCAATGCTTTCAAGTCGGAAACATGATACCCGCCGCGATCAGCCGAAGCAAGAAGATAATCCGGCAATGGTTCGGAATCCACCAAAACCTCAGCCTTCATCAATGCAACAATATCCACATCTTGAGTGGTACGGGGAACCAAGCCGGTTGCAATCAATGCTGAACCGCCGCAAACAACGATCTCCGTAGCCGGTGCATCATCCAAAAACAAGTGTTCATTCAGTAAACTCAAGGCTTCATTTAATTTTGATACATTGATTGGCTTCATATAAAAAACTCCCATTCAATATTAGTTTTTCTTAATATAACACAAAAAAAACAAATGTCAAACCGGATATTGATTTTTGCCTCTTCGACGTTTTATGCCATAGAATCAGATCTCCTTTGAGCTTGAAAATTCCGGGAACTGCTAGATTTTCAATTTGAAGTATTCACGAAATCATGTAAGAAAAGACTCAATGTTCGAAAGAATTTAGAATCACTGTTAGACCAGCCCTGACAGGGCTGGTCTATCGGCAAATCCAAGTTTGTCTGGACGTTAAGGTTTATACTTATTTTACGTGTAAAACAGGTCGATTCTACATTCTGTATTTGTTTGTTATATATTTTTGAGCATAATTGTGGTACAAACCATCGATGAACCCATTTTTTTTGCCTTTTTTTAATTTTCATATTTGAAAATTATTTTTATATGTGATATATTTAGATCAAAATTGGTATTATGAAGCAGGAGTAGATCATGATAAAAAAGAACAGCAAAAAAACATCATCACAATATTTGGTTCCGGCATTGGAACGGGGTTTGAAAATTCTGGAAATACTTGCCGCTCATCCCGGCGGGTTGCTGATGAATGAAATGAAAGAGTTGAATCTGCCTCCTGCCAGTCTTTACCGGATGTTGGTCACTTTTACTGAGCTCGGCTACATCGTAAAGGATAATGTGGATCGCTATCGTTTGGGGCGTAAATTATTATCCCTTGCCTACAAAGGGCTTGATCACTCCAATCTGACGGAAACATCAGCCGCATTTCAGCGTTCTTTGCGTAATACCGTAAATGAGACGGTGGCATTGGGTGTGATCAATGGCGGCGAAGGCGTGGTTGTCGATACCATCCGTTCGGAACAGGCGGTTTGTGTTTATGTGCAGATCGGCCATCATTTTCCGTTACACACTGCCGCCCCTGCCAAAGCAATTTTGGCATTTCTTCCGGCAGAAGAACAGGCTCAGATACTTGACCGTATAAAATTTACAAAATTCACCGAACGCACCATCACCAATAAAAAATCCTATCTGGCGGAATTGCAAAAAGTCAGAAAAAATGGTGTAGCATTTGATACAGGGGAAGAAATCAGCGATTTACGGTGTGTTGCCGCACCGATCTTCGACAGCCGTTCTTATCCGGTTGCGGCGATCTGGGTAACTGGCCCCGAATCCCGTCTTAATGAAAAAAGATTGCAGGAAATCAGTATTCACGTAAAAGAAACCGCTGAAAAAATCAGCAATAACATTATTTAAGGAGAGAAAGAAAATGCAGATCGAATCGAAAAAAGTAATCGTCACCGGTGGTTCCGATGGATATGGAAAAGGGATCGCAAAAGTTTTTCATGAAGCCGGAGCCATTGTCTGGATCACCGGAAGAAATGAAGATAAATTGAAGAAAACTGCCGCTGAATTGAATGTTAAATACATCGTTGCCGACGTAACAAAAACTGAAGATTGGGATCGAGTATTTGCAGAAACCGGTTGTCCGGATATTCTCATTAACAATGCCGGTGCGGGAGGCAAAATTGCACCGGTTGCAGAACAGACCGATGCGGAAATTATCAGCACGATCAACATTAATCTTACCGGAACGATTCTCGGATGCCGTCGGGCAGCGGAATTGATGTGTGCAAGAAAAAGCGGTATGATCATCAATATTTCCAGTGTCTGTGCCTTGTACGCCTGGCCGGGCTGGAGTGTTTACACAGCAGCGAAAGCCGGACTTGCAAAATTCAGTCACGGCCTGTATACCGAACTGCGCCCGCATGGGGTACGTGTCAGTTGTGTCACACCCAGCTGGGGGCAGACGAATTTCAATCATGCCGCATGTATCAGTGGTGCATCGGAAAATCCGGAACTGGCAAAGAAATGTACGGCTCCGGAAGAATTGGGTATCATCATCCGTCAACTTGTGGAACAACCGGATCACCTTGCGGTACCGGATATCACAATTCAGCCCATGATTCAGGATATATCCCCGATGTAATCTCATAAAATACAGGTGTTTCGATGGCGTATATATTTCTTGAAGCGGAAGCTTTTACCGAACATGGCGGCTGGGTCATGGATTGTATCTCCATGCAGCAGATGGGGTCTGCTTATTTAATGGCTCACGGTACAGGAATACCGGTTGCCGATGCCATTACAGAATTTGAAATTCCGCAGGATGGCAAGTACTTTCTTTATGTCCGTACCAGGGATTGGACGGCGGTTTGGAAAAAAGGTACACCTGCCGGACGTTTTCAAGTTCAGATCGATGGCACGTATGATGTCACAGAATTCGGAACCAATGGAGAAAACTGGGCATGGCAGAAAGGCGGTGTGTTCCCGTTAAACGCGGGGAAACATACCATTGCGCTCCATGACTTGACCGGATTCAATGGACGTTGTGATGCCATATATATCAGTGATGATCCCAATGATATTCCCCCTGATACTCCGGAAGCATTGGAAAAATTCCGCAAAGAACGGAACGGGATTGAAATTCAGGATGTGGAAAAAGAATACGATCTGGTTGTTGCCGGTGGCGGTATTGCGGGAATCGTGACCGCATTGGCGGCAGCCCGTTTGGGTTTGAAAGCTGTTTGTATTCAGGATCGTCCGGTCCCCGGCGGCTGCAACAGTTCGGAGATCCGGGTTCCTCTTGGCGGTCTGACTCATATCGGCCCCTATCCCAATATCGGTAATACAGTCCGGGAAATCGCCCCGATATATTTGATGCCGGGCGCGATGGATGCGGAATGTTACGAAGATCAACGGAAAATCCGGGCGTTCAAAGTATGGAGTCAGGAAGAAGCGGAATTGCGCTTGAACGAAAGTGTTGTTGCTGTGGAAAAAGATCCGGTTGATCCCCAAGTAATCAAAGCCGTTATCACACGCAGTACGCGGGATGGTTCGGAACGCCGTTACAAAGCAAAGGTTTTTTCTGACTGTACCGGGGACGGAGTGGTGGCATTTGCCGCCGGTGCTTCCTGGCTTTATGGCAGTGAAGGCAAAGAAGTTTTTAATGAAACATTGACTCTGCCCCAGGGATCGACCCGGGAAGTCATGGGCCTTTCCGTCCTCTGGACCAGTGCGGAAGAAAATACCGAACAGCCGTTTCCCGATATTGATTGGGGGATTGATTTCACGGAAGAAACCTGTTATTACCGGACCAGTGGCGATTGGGAAACAGAA
This sequence comes from Lentisphaeria bacterium, assembly GCA_017503545.1. Lineage (GTDB taxonomy): Bacteria > Verrucomicrobiota > Lentisphaeria > Victivallales > UBA1829 > RGIG8244. The sequence goes on from JAFVSW010000208.1 coordinate 4,190, forward strand.
ACCGGGCAATACCGGGATCAGGCAAATGAATGTGAATACATCCGCGACTATTCGCTGATGACCACGTTCTGTAACTGGTCCTATCTGAAAAATCACTCTGCAAAGAAAGCGGAATATGCAAACCGGCGTATCAATTGGATCTCCAGTTGCGGCGGCAAACGGGAAAGCCGTCGTTTTATCGGTGATTACATTATGACGCAGCAGGATCTTGAAGAAGTACGCCAACATCCTGATGGTACAGCATGTATCACCTGGTCCATTGACTTGCATTATCCGGAACCGGAAAATGTGCGTCGATTCAGCGAACCATTCCGCAGTTGCGCCTATCACCGGTGGCTGACGGATGCCGTACCGGTTCCCTATCGTTGTCTTTACAGCAAAGATATAAAAAATCTGTTTCTGGGGGGCAGAATCGTTTCCATGTCCCACGTGGCATTTTCGGCAGTGCGTGTCATGCGGACCTTGGGCATGTTGGGCGAAGTGGTTGCAATGGCGGCAAAAATCTGCCGGGATCATAATGTTTATCCGCGGGAAGTCTGGACGGGACATCAGGATGAATTCAAACAATTAATGAGGGAAGGAATCAATACACCGGAACAATTTCATTGTTTTTGCGGCAAAAATACAGAACGAAAAGAAAGTTACCATTTCAAAGAAACGGGGCATTTGGTTTACAGGGAATCCGCCCCGAAAGAATACGGCTTACCGGAACAAATACAACAAGATATTTTACAGTTGAAACGGCATCATCTGCTACCGGAAACCGGGAAATAAACGATTTTCGATTTTATTATGACAGTAGAGGCAATTTCAAAAGTCTTCAACAATGCTTTTTCAGTCAAATTTTGCCGGACTTTTGAAATTACCTCAGTATATTGGGCACTTTCGGAAAGAGAGTGTCCAATATACTATTTTTATGCACTGCTGTCCGGTAAAAATTTTGAAGCAATAGAAGGTTAAAAAAGATCTCTTTGATATGGAAATAGCAGTTTATTGGTATTCACCGGACTCTTAAATTTACTTTGTAAGATAAACACGAAACTTTTTATTTGAAAACAAACGCAGATTAATTGGAAAACAAGCCCTGTCAGGGCGGCAAGAGTCAGACAGCTCCGTCTTCATTTTATTACGCCGTGACAAGCCAGGGTGAAGCGCAGCGTAACCCTGGGGATAAGACGTCGAACGACATTGACCAAGACCGGCATTGACGGATAT
>JAFVSW010000209.1 GCA_017503545.1 Lentisphaeria bacterium
AAGGGATTGGATCCTTATGATAAGGAATATTATGACGGTTATGAACAGTATTACCACATGTTGATGAAACGGTTCGGTAAGGATATTGATGACTGGACAGTTGGAGATGAGATTTACCATACCACCCATGTCAGCAAACTGGAAATGCCTCATTATCTGGAAACGACCAAACGTCTTTATAAAGCAGTCAAAGCCCATGACCCCAACGATTTTCTTGCAGGTGCCGGATGCTTCATGGATATGTCACCCGTCGGTAAACAGGTTTGGAATGAGTTGAAAAATTATCTGGACGGCTTGAGCTGCTCTCTCTACATTCAACCCGGTGTTGTGGCAGAAGGGATGCCTCTTACCGGCTTGGAAGACGGCAATCTGAAAGCCCGTTTTGCCTATACCCGCAGTATCATCGGCGATAAAGCGGCAATCGTGGGAACAGAATCGGGATACAGTTTTCTGAATCATCCGCCCATCGACTCGGATATGGTCAAAAATGTTGCCATCAACAATGCACGGAATATTGTTATGCTGCGTTACCTGGGCGTCAAATACTGGACCTATTTTACATTTCATAATGACGGGATGTACGAATCCGCAAAATACGGTTACGGGCAAACCGATTACGGCATGTGGAATCTGAAAACAGGATGTCCGAAACCTCACGCAGCAGCCTGGGCTGTGTCCGCCCGTATGATGGCATTTGTGACAGATCCGATGGAAGTAGCCATGCCGAACAGTGATATTTCCTGCTATCTGTTCCGTAAAAACGGCAAAACGCTGGCTGCGATCTGGGCAAAAACCCATGATACGATCAATTCAGAAGTCAAATTCCCCGCAGACTGGAAAGAAACAGATCTGATGGGCAAAACCAGAACCGGTAAAAAAGGTTTGCAGAAAATCAAACTCAATAACCGGGTCCTCTATTATGAATTGGATGCGCCGCAGAAAGCCGTGGCGGAAGCCTTCCGTAACGGCCGTTATATCATGCCGGAAATTTACCTTGCCATGAACCGGAAAAATGCCGGAGAAATGAACGTCTTTATCAAAAATAAACTCAATAAAGATCTCCGTGCCGCCGTGCAGTTCAATGGTATGAAAAAGGATGTCAAACTCAAAGCCGATGTTGTCACAACGGTCGCTTTCCCCTGCAAAATGGAAGGCAGAAAACTGACCGCAACTGCTGCGGTCAACGGTGTCCGTTATGAAACCGTCAAAAAAGATGAGATTTACGGCATCACCCGTTTGGATAAAGCACCTGCCATGAACGGCACACTGAAAGGTTTTGAAACCGTCAAACCGTTCCTGATGAACAACCGCGATTTTGTACAGCCCATCGGGGATGCGGAAAGTCATGGTCTCTGGAAAGGGGTGAATGACCTCTCTGCAAAACTTTATCTGGCATACGATAAAGACTGCTTCTATCTTGCCGCGGATGTAACGGACGACGTCAATATCACACGCGCATCGGATGTCAATATCTGGAATCAGGACTGCATTCAATTCGGTTTTGATATGGGCAACGATGCCTTTGACCCGGTATTGAGCAAGCCCGGATATACAGAAAACGACTGGGAATACTGCGCCGCCAATACACCCAAAGGGCCGCAGCTGTATTGCTATACCAGCAAAGGGCATACCGCCAATATTCTGCAGAAATGGAAACCTGTCGTGGTACGGAAAGGCAACCGGACGATTTATGAAGTACGTATTCCCTGGTCCGATCTCGGCAATATCAAACCGGCCAGCGGCAAAATGATCGGCTTCAATCTGGTGATCTTTGACCTGGATGCGCCGAAAGAACAGCTGAACAACTGGATGGAAATTTCCCGCGGCATTGCCGGAGGCGGAAAAGATCCGATTCAATTCAAACGTTTTATTTTGAAGTAAAAAAATGAAAAAACAAAATAATATCCCGGAAAACAGTGTCGTCTCTTATGCCTCCAACGGGTATAAGGCGATTTCTGTGCCGGAGAAAAAAAAGACGGCATTACTGAATGATTTCTGTACATTCAGAGTCCATAAAAAACCCGTCGTTCCAACGGAGATTAAATTAAGCAGAAATAAAAATGAACTTCTCTTGGAAGTACACTGTTTCGATACAAAACCGGTTCATACAGAAAATAAGTCAAACGGAATGTCTCTTTTTGAAAAAGGAGACCGTATTGAAATATTTTTCGGTGCAATTGAACCGGTTCCATGGATGATTCAGTTTGCAATAGGAGCCGGAGGCGGAAAATTCGACAGTCAGGGAAAAACAGATTTCTGGAACGCAGATGTCACCGTAAACAAAACAGGATGGCATGTTCAATTGACGATCCCGTTGAAATTTCTTCAACTCCGGGATCTGTCCTGCCGGTTCAATCTCTGCCGGTACCGGGTAGAAAACAAAGAATATTCCACATGGAGTAAATTGCAGACAAAATTTCATGAAACAGAAAATTTCGGTGAACTGTTTTTTTGTGATTATGATACTGCGTATTTTGCAAAAACCGGTTCCTGGCATGATAAAAAATTCATGTCAAGAAAATCATTTGAAACCTGTATAGCGAAACATCATATTCCTGCAAATACAGTTCTGCACGGTCCATTCCTTTCCAACCCGGCAAGTCACGGAATGACAATCACCTGGACTACCGCCGGAATGTGTGCCGCAGCATTGGAATACCGGTTGAAAGGCAGCAAAATCTGGCATAAAAAATATGCCGGTCTGCAAAATGCAGTTCTGAGTCAGAACAATAATCTGCATACAGTGCATCTTGACGGATTAAAGGAAAACACGTCATACGAATACCGTCTGATCAATATTCACCCTTTGCAGACAGAACAGGAAACCATTGAAAACCCGGATTACAATTTCCGTACTCTCAACACCCATAAGAAAAAATTCCGTTTTACATACTTTTCTGACATTCATTCCGACACAACAACGTTAAAATACTTTCTTGAACAGAAGAATACACAGGGATCCGATTTCATCATCAATGCCGGAGATTTTCTTGCATGCATGAGCGGGCCGGATGCGTTTTATCAAGGTTTTCTGGACTGTATGACAGAGCAGTATGCGAAAAATAAACCATTGGTATTCCTTCGCGGCAATCACGAACAGGTGGGCCTTTTTGCTGCCGATTACAGCCGGATGTTCTCTCATTCATCTGGAAAAACATATTATACATTCCGGCATGGAGATTGCTGTTTTCTGCTTCTTGATGCAGGAAACGATCACCCGGATGATCCATTTGGAATCCACCAGAATACAGAAATGATCCGGGAGGAACGACAATGGCTGGAAGATGTGGTGAAAAGCAATTTTTACCGCTCTGCAAAACATCATATTGTCTGTATGCACATACCTCCATTCCAACGGAACAAATTTGATTTGGGGCAGGCTTTTTCTTTGGTTCAAAATGTTTTCCCTGTCGATGCAATGCCGGACTTACTGCTATGTGGTCATTTACATCGTTATATCAGACTGATGCCAGATGCAAGGGAGATCATTACAAAAAAAAATGTTCCCTGTCAAATAAAAAACCCTGAAGCGTTACCCTATCCGGTCATTGCGAATGACATTGACACTTGTATTGTAGTGGATGTCACCCCCTCCGTTTTACAGCTCCATGTGGTTGACTCAACAGGAAAAACGATCGATCAATTGAAAATCAGAAGGTAAAAAGAAAAATATGACACAGGCATTACATAAAATATCCGGTGGATTCCGGAATTTTCCCGGGTATGTGTTCCCCGTCGATACCCGTGTTTCATTTCAGCTGTCAGTGGAAAATGAATTCATCCGGACACATCACGATTCCATCCGGGTACAATATATCCGGGATGATTGGCGCGTGGAAGATGGTTCCATTGCGTATTGGGAACCGGATCTTCTGCATTACTGGCAGCAGGTAAAATATGTCTATCAAGACGGAATTCTGTTTTTTGAACTCACGCTGTCCGGTGAACATGAACACTGGATCGGGATCACAGCAGAAACGGAAACAGATCTCTATTCGGAAGAATTTGCTCTTTGTACACTGCAAGACGATCTTCTTCAATATTTTCCATTCAAAGGTAATGTCCATACACACAGTACCGGATCGGATGGAATATATCCGCCACAGATCGTTGCCGCCCGGATGCGCCGCGCCGGATTTGATTTTACAGCAGTGACGGATCATCACAAGTATACCCCGTCATTGGAAGCGATCGCTGCAATCACACCATTAGGATCCGGATTGGAATGTTACCGTGGAGAGGAAGCAGAAAATATGGGACCGGGTATGACTCATATTCTCAGTCTTGGTGCAAAATCCAGCATTTCAGACTGGAAAAATGATCAAACCGGCAATTTTCTGCAAAAAATGGAAGCATTGAAAAAACATCTTCCCGCTGATCTGCCCGAACACGAACGAACGTATATAGCACAATTTGAAACAATTGCAGCACGAATCCGCGAACAGGGAGGTCTTGCAGTGTTTTGCCATCCTTACTGGCGGCAATGTTTCCGTTTTGCGGCAACAAATCTGATGGCGGATACAATCCTGCGCAGAGGTAATTTTGATGCCGTTGAATGGGGAAATTATAACGTTGCACGCACCGCACTTATTAACGCAAAATATATGGAACTGGTACGGGAATGTGGCTTCAATAAACCCGTACTCGGCAGTGCAGACTGGCATAGGGACAGTCAACGGGACAATGTGGACTACAATATTATTTTTGCAAAATCTCCTGCCTTTGAAGATTTTGCGGATGCAGTAAAAAATAATCGCTGCGTTGCAGTCGGCGGTGCTCAAGATTCATTCCCGTTCGGATCGTTCCGTCACGTAAAATATGCAATTTATCTGATGGAACATTATTTCCATAAATTCCATGATCCTTTATGTTTTGAACAGGGAGAACTGCTACTGAAAGCATTGGATGGCGACCATTCCGTTCTCCCGCGCATTGCTGAGCTGCGGAAAGAATTACAAGATTTGCCCCGCCGCTTCTTTATCCGGTCAAAAGGATAATTTCAGGAAAGATTATAAAATCCTGAAAAAATAAAAAACATCTGCTTGATTATGAAAGAAACTGCGTTATATTATTTCCAACACAAAATGTGTGACATAATGTTTTTTCATAATATCAAGGAGTAAATACTATGAACGAATGGGAAAATCAGAAATTGCTCGGCATCAATAAACTGGAAGCTCACACCAATGCAATCCCCTTCTCTGACAGAGATGATGCAATGGAAAATGCCTTGCGCCGCAATCAATGGCGTAAAACATTGAATGGTGCATGGAAATTCGGCTATTTTCCCGGTCCCGCGGCTGTCCCCGAAGATTTCTACAGCGAAGATTTTGACTGCTGCGAATGGGATGTTATTGAAGTTCCTTCCAACTGGCAGATGAAAGGTTATGGCGCACCCCATTACACCAATATCACCTATCCGTTCCCGGTCAATCCGCCTTATGTTCCGTCGGAAAACCCCACCGGTTGCTATATCCGGGAATTTGAAGTGGATGAAACCTGGGCTGACCGGGAAATCATCCTGCGTTTCAACGGCGTGGATTCCTTCCTGAAAGTCTGGGTCAACGGGAAATTTGCCGGATTAAGCAAAATCAGCCGTAACCCCGCAGAATTTGATGTGACAAATTTGATCCATCCCGGGATGAATATGATTGCAGTCCAGGTCATGCAATGGTGTGACGGCACATATCTGGAAGATCAGGATATGTGGTGGCTCAGCGGCATTTTCCGCGAAGTATATATGATCGCATTGCCTAAAGCTGATATCTGGGATACGTTCCTCCACACCCCGCTGGATGCAAAATACAAAAACGGTATTTTCTCTGCCGATGTCACTTTGCGCAATTTCGGCAAAGCAAGAAAAGATCTTGCCGTAGAACTGGAATTGTTCGCCCCGGATAGTGCCCCCGTATTTGAAAAACCACTGGCTTGCAAAGCCGGAAATGTCGCTGCAAACGGCTATGCTTCCTACACTCTGGCAGCGGAAGTGAAAAATCCGGAAAAATGGACCGCGGAAACACCCGCTCTCTATACCGTCCTTCTCACACTGAAAGCCGGAAAAGAAGTGTTGGAATATAAGACATACCGTTGCGGATTCCGTACCATCGAAATCAAAAAAGGTGCATATCTCATCAATGGCGAACGGATCATGTTCCGCGGTGTCAACCGGCATGAATTCCATACCGATCTCGGCAGAGCTTTGACCGAAGAAGCCATGCTGGAAGATTTGCTGCTGATGAAACAGCACAACGTGAACGCCATCCGTACCTCCCATTATGCCAACGATCCCCGGTTCTTTGAATTGTGTGACCGTCTCGGTTTCTACGTTATGAGTGAAGCCGACCTGGAATCGCATGGGTTCGGTTATGAAGAAGGGGCAAACCCGACCATGTGGCCTGAATGGGAAGATGCCTGTGTGGCACGTATGGCCGGCATGGTGGAAAATTACAAAAATCACGCTTGCGTCGTGGTATGGAGTTTGGGTAACGAAGCCGGATTCGGCTGCAATCATCTGAAGATGATCGAATATACCCGTAAACGGGATGCCAGCCGCCCGATCCATTATGAACGGAATACCACCTTTGAACATGTGGATTTCATCAGCCCCATGTACCGCAGTCCGGACATGAGCCGGGATCTCATCAATGAATTGAAACTGGACAAACCTTTTATTCTTTGCGAATACGCACACGCCATGGGCAATGGTCCCGGCGAACTGGAAGATTATTGGAATTACTTCTATCAAAACAAATACACGCAGGGCGGATTCATTTGGGAATGGTGCGATCATGGTATCCGTACCACCAATGAAGACGGCGAAGAATATTTCGCTTACGGCGGCGATTTCGGTGAAACCATTCACGACGGAAACTTTGTTGCCGACGGACTCGTCTTCCCCGACAAAACTCCGACTCCCGGTTTGATCGAACTGAAAAAGGTCATGGCTCCCGTTCGGATCGCTGCCGACGATCTGAAAAAAGGTGTGCTCTCCGTCACCAACTATTACGATTTCCTTACGTTGGAACACCTGAACATTGTATGGAATGTAGCTGAAAACGGCAGAATCATTCAGTCCGGCAGTTTGCCGCCAATGACACTTGCCGCTCACAAGACCGGCAAACTGGTGATCCCCTTCAAAATGCCTGTCGCTCCCAAACGTGGCGCCGAATATATGCTCAATGTCTCCTTCCAGTTGGGATGTGATACCTCCTGGGCTTCCGGCGGATATGAAATTGCATGGGGACAGTTTGCGTTGCCGGTAAAAGCCGTACTCGCAGCACCCGCAATCCTCAGCGGTCATGGACCTGTCGATGTGGAAGAAGATCAGGAAAGCATCTGGATCTCTGCTTCCAACGGACTCCTTGCCGAAATCAGCAAAATGACCGGGACGATCGCCTCTCTCGACCGTGACGGCATTTCTCTGATGGAACAGGGACCGCGTCTGAATGTCTGGCGCGCCCCGCTTGACAACGATCACCGTTATTTTGAGAAAGATTGGGAATTCAACGGTTTCCGTTATCTTCAGCATCACATCCGCTCAGTCAAAGGACAGCGCAAAAACGGTGCGGCGGTCATCAAAGTCCAGGCGTTCTGCGGCGGTGCCCAGCGCAGAGATAAAGTTCAGGGCGGATTCAATATGGAATATGTCTATACCTTCCTTGCTGACGGCTCATTCCGTTTGGATGTGGCTGGAAAACCGGTCAATATCACAGAAGGTACCTGCCTCCCCCGGTTCGGTGTGGAAATGCAGCTGCCCGGCAATCTGGAAGGCGTTCAGTGGTACGGTCTCGGTCCCGGCGAATCCTATGTGGACAGCAAGACTGCACAGCGGATCGGATATTACAAAGCCGGTGTGGATGCACTGATGACTAATTATACTTTCCCGCAGGATAACGGCAACCGCAGCGAAGTCCGCCGTGTTGCATTCCATGATATCCACGGTGCAGGTTTGATTGCTGTTCCGGATACCCCGTTCAATTTCTCGGCTCACCGGTATTCTCAGGAAGCTCTGACCATTGCAAAACATCCCTATGAATTGGAAGCAAGTGAAAATATTTACGTCCATATGGATGCGGCAATGAGCGGTATCGGCAGCGGATCATGCGGTCCCAAAACAGCAGATAAATATTTGGTCAAACCCGTTCCGATGAAATTCGGAATCCGGTTCCGCACCTCCGCTCCCGGCGAACTGGATGAACGCTCTTTCTTTGAATTCTGATCGAAAGAAACTGTAATATGATCCAGGAGCAACATTCCGGAAATACAGAACGTATCTTTCTGCAACGGCTTGCAACTCTGTTTGCATTTCTTGTACCGGCGGCTGCCATGCTGCAGCTGCCCGGGATCACGTTTTTCTCCCATTTCTGGAATGTTCACTTCTTTGCAAACGGCAGCATCACATTTCTTGCACTGGGAGCAATTTGTTGTTTCCCCGGCAGATTAAAACGGTTATGCCAAACTTTGCCATCCTGGATCGTCGGTGCATTCGGGATACTGATTGCCATCAGCATGTGGCACATCTTCCGTCATTGGAGTAATTATCTGCTCCAAGACATAGGGTTTACGCTGATGTATGCCGTTTTACCGTTATACGGTTTGGTTTTCCGCAAAGAATTGATCCGGCATCTGCCATTGCAATTGACCATATTCTGGGGACTGAATCTGATTGCCTGTATTATTCAGAAATATTATTACCGGCAAATTTTATTCGGCATCCCCAGCAATATCAATTGGAACGCGGCATTCGCGCTCTTTTCCGGAACCGGAGCCGTTTATTATTTCTGGACTTTGCGGAAAAAACAAAAAATCATTGCCGGACTCCTGATTGCACTGGTTGCGATTTTCACGCTCAAAATATGTCTCTCAACCGCCTGCCGTGCGTTGATTCCGGGAATCATGACCGCCGGACTCTTTGCATTTTTCCTGTACGTTAAAAATGTGAAATGCAAACGGATCGTAAGTTTTATACTCCTGTTGGGGATAGCTTGGAGCGCATTTCTCTTTGCTGATATAACGCGGGATGCAAAAGCAAGACAGATTTTGCTGGAAGATGACCGTGTTTATCTTGCTGTCACAATCCCCGGAATGATTGCGGATGCACCGTTATTCGGGCATGGTGCGCCATCATTTGAACAGGCGTTTCTCCCGTATTACCGTCAGGATGCGTTCTTCCGGCTGAAACATGTACCGGACCGGATCGATCATCCACACAACGACATTCTGTTTGTGGCTGCGGGATACGGCTTGATCGGACTGCTTTGTATTTACGGTATTATGTTTTATGCGCTGTACAAAACCTGCCGGAATTATCGGAATGAATCTGAGATTTATGGTAAGATTTTACTGTTTTCGTTTCTCATTCTCTTGGTCCATGCACAATTGGATTTGGTCTTTTTCCAATTGCCCACAGCAGTGTTTTCTCTGATCCTGCCGGGTATCCTGCTGGGAACCGGCGGCGAAAAAGAAGAAACAAACGTTGCCGCCGTTCCCTATGCTCCGTTATGGCAATGGGGCGGTGCCTTGGTGCTTTGCCTGGGCTTTACCATTGCCGGATTGGAATTGTACTCCTCCCACATGCTTTGGAAAGCACGTGGTGTATTGATGAAACATGGTCCGGATCACCCGGATGTTTGGCGTTATTATGAACGGGCATATCAAACACCTCAAGCATCCCCGTTCACCCTGTTTTCGGTCGTTTCCGATTATCTGTGGGGGAATGGACGCCGCCCTGCGGACTTCCTGAAAGTTTGCGAGAAATTGGATCGGACAGCAATTCCCGATTATGCCCATATCAATTGCACGCGGGGAATCGCATACCAGCAGACCGGGGATTTCAAAAATGCAGAAAAATGTTATATCCGGGAAGCAGAATTGTACCCCCTGCATGTGATACCTTATCTGCGGCTGATGCAATTTTACCGGGATATTCGGAATGTTCACAATTTCAAAGTGATCGAAAAAATGCTGCTGGAAGTAATGCAGAAACGGTCATTGACCGCCATTGATCTTCAAATCATACAGCGTTATCCTCAATATGACACACGCCCATGGGATATTCCGGCTGAATTGCGTGTGCAAATGCAAAGCGGGACAGCAAATTGATTTTCCATTCTGCATGGAACGATTTCATAAATTTTCAAAAAAACCCGGAAAACTCCTGACATTTTACTTATTTTTATAATAAAAAGGAAAGTTTTTTAAAAAATTCTTCGGTTTTCCGATTGATTTTTTTCAAAATGCGGTGTATATTTATTTTTCTAAGCAGGGGTGTATTCTGTCTGTACGGATACTCTCTTTTGCTTTCACTTATAAAAGAAATAAAATTAACAAAAAAATAAAACGTTTAGCGAGGTCAAAACATGAAAATCTCCAGACTTCTGTGTGCAGGTTTTGTTTGTGCGGCATTACTTCCCGTATGCGGCTGCATTCATTCCCAAACACCCGTAGCAATCAGTAAAAGTACGTATTCCACAATCAAGGAATCCGAACAGCAGATGCTGTCTCCGGAATTAAAATTCCTCACACTGGAAATTGCACAGGATATTGCGTTGCAGAACAATCCTTCTTTCCGCACAAAATATTTTGCCATTGTTGCCGCCCGCGCACAATATTATTCTGCCTATTCCTACTATCTGCCGACTGCATCCCTGAATTACAGTCTTGGTGCAAGAACATCAAGAACTCTTGATTCCGGTGCATTCAACAACTACAGATCGACAACCACAACATCCACTCCCGCATTCAACATGAATTTGACTGTGTTTGACAGTTTTGTGCGTGAAATGAATATTCTCGGTGCAAAGCACAATTGGAAACAGAGTGAAGAAGCAGAATTGGATGCACGCCGTCAATTGGTCCGCGACGTTGCTTATGCTTATAACAACGTTCTTCTTGCACAGGCACAGATCCGCATTTCCCAGGCGAACATGAAATTCCAGCGCGAACTGCTGAAAGAAACAGAACTCAAGTTTGCCGTTGGTGCATCTCCTCTTTCCGATGTACTCAACTTCAAAACAAAATACAACAGTGCAGAAAGCAACCTGTATAACGCACAATATTCTTATGTAGTTGCAAAATATGCACTTGCTGCCTTGATGGGACTTACGGAAGGGGATATTCCCTCCACCGTCCGTTTCTCCGAAATGCCTTCTGCTGACGGTGAAATGCTTGCCGACATCAAAACCTATCTGGATACCGCATTGGCAAACCGTCCTGACCTGAAAGCATACCGTGAAATGTATGAATCTGCAAAATATGGTTACTATGCCAGCATTGCAGCATTCGGTCCGGTATTGAGAGCCAACTTCGGACTCAGCTACAATGATGAACATACCCGCAATCACCGTTCAAACGGCAGCAGCCGTACAGACAAATATACTTTCTCTTACGGCATTGATGCCTCCTGGGATATTTTCTCCGGCGGCAGAACTTATCTTTCCATGCGCGCCGCAGAAGCCAATATGGTTGCGACGGAATTCTCCGTTGCTGCCGCATGGATCAACGTGATTCAGGAAGTACGTTCTGCATATGACAACTACATCACCGGTCTGAAACAAGTCAAACTCAACCAGAAAAACGTGGAAATCGTCCGCAAGATGCGTGACCTGGTCAACGAAGAATACAAAGCTGGCAGTGCCGGTATCACACGTTTGAACGAAGCACAGTATGACTTGGTCAACGCAGAAACGGCTCTTGCAAATGCGGTCATCAATATGCACAACGCAAAAGCACAGTTGAAAGCAGCCACCGACGCCAATTGATTTACAGAAAGTTTGATTTTATTATGGAACAAGTAATTGCACGTTTTGCGCCCTCTCCTACCGGACAGGTACATATCGGTAACATCCGTACTGCTATTTTCAACTGGCTCTTTGCCCGTCATACCGGCGGACAATTCCTGCTGCGTATCGAAGATACAGACTTGGAACGCTCCACAAAAGAAGCCATCGACACGCTTCTGGAATGTATGGAATGGCTCGGTTTGGATTATGACGGCACACCCATGTATCAAACAAAACAGCTGCCGGTACACCTGAAAGCCGCCGATGATATTATGGCAGTCGGTCATGCCTACCGTTTGGATCCCGCCGACACAAAATCTCCGGTTTATTTCCGTATTCCCTGGAATTGCGGCTCTTATGATTTCATCCGGGAAACCGGTGCTGCGGAAATTGAAATTGCGCCGGAAACCGTTGTTCAAATCAACCGTGCCGGCTTGACCTATCAGACCTTGAGCAGCAAAGGCAAACCGGTGGAAAATCAATACTGTCTCGCCGGATTCTACGGCTTGCAGATCAAAAATAATGCCGGAGATGTGATCTTTGCCATTACGGATGACAATATTCAGCAAATTCTGAATGCGGTCACACCCATCGAAGTCAGCGGCGCCGCAAAACTCTGCTTCACACGCCGGGAAGTGTTCTATCATGACCTGGTAAAAGGTGATATGGCAAAACCGCTCGACAGTATGCGCGACTTTATCGTGATCCGCTCTGACGGCAGCCCGGTTTTCCACCTCGCCAATGTTTGTGACGATATCACACAGGGTGTTACCCACATTGTCCGCGGGGATGACCACGTGGAAAATACTTTCCGCCATCTTTTCCTCTTTGAATTACTGGGTGCAAAAGCGCCGGTCTATGCCCACCTGCCCATGTTGGTGAATGCACAGGGCAAACCGTACAGCAAACGTGACGGGGATGCATTTGTCGGCGATTACCGGGAAAAAGGTTTCCTTTCCGATGCCCTCTTCAATTACCTCTCTCTGTTGGGATGGTCTCCCGGGGACAACCGGGAAAAAATGACCCGTGCTGAAATCATTGAAGCATTCCAGATTGAAAAAGCACAGCGTTCCCCCGCGCAGTTGGATACTGCAAAACTGGCTAACATGAACGGTTTGTACCTGGCTGAAATGGAGAAAGATGCGTTTTTCACTCTCGTAAAGAATTTTGCAGATAAAGCCGGACTTTATACCGATGTGGACGGTGCCTTGTTCCGCAAAGCAGCAGAACTGATGCAGAGCCGTACCAGAGTGTTGACGGATATCAGCACATGGAGCTATTTCTTCTCCGGCGACTTTGCTTTTGATGCAAAAGCGGTGAAAAAGAATCTTTCCGCCGATGGCATTTGGGATGCATTGAAAGAATTGGCTGCCGCCTTGAATGCGTTGGATGATTTCCAGGCTGCTGCAATTGAAAATGCATTGCGTGCAACAGAAGAAAAACTGGCAATGAAACAGTTTGCATTGAATCAGCCGTTGCGCGTAGCATTGACCGGGATCGCTGTCGGTGCCGACATGTATGCCACCGTTGAAATCCTGGGCAAAGAAGAAACGGCAAAACGGATCAACCGTGCTATTGCGGAATTGGGAGAAAACAAAGCATGAAAAAGCCGTTGAAAATGCGCTATATCGGGGATCCGGTACTGGTGACGAAAGCCAAAGATATTCCGGAAATCACCGATGAAATCAAGGAGCTTTCTGCTGAAATGCTCCAGGTCATGTACCGTAACAACGGTGTAGGACTGGCTGGCAATCAAATCGGTTTGGCTCAAAAGATTGTTGTGATTCACGTGGATGCACCGGAAGATAAAGACGGCAACCCGCTGCCGTTGGAAACGCCGGGTGAACAGTTTCTGTATCCGAAAATGCCGATTACCTTGATCAATCCGGAAATCGTAGAATATTCGGAAGCACAGTGCGGCTATGAAGAAGGCTGCCTGAGTGTTCCCAAACTGTATGCCAATGTGATTCGCAGCGAAAAAGTTGTTTTGAAATCAAAACTGCTGGATGGCAGTGAGTTCGTTCTGGAATGCGGTGGATTTCTTGCCCGTGCGATCCAGCATGAACTGGATCATTTGGACGGAATCGTTTTTGTTGAAAAAGCAGAGACGGAAGATTATGAACGGATCCGCCCGGCTGTGGAAAAAATGATCAAGAAAAACGGGTTCAAGAATTTCAAGGTCAGACGGCGCGTATGAATTTTTTCCGTACAGTTTTTTCCCTTTGCTCCGGCACAGAACTTTTTCCGAAAATGCTCAGCGGAATGTCTGTCTTCCGCGCATTTCTCCATTTAGTGCTGCTCCTGATCCTCTGTACGGTTGGAGTCGTGATTTCCACTTGGCTCCTGAACCGGGATAATGTGAATCTGGTCTGTGAACGTTTTGTAGAACGGACCGGCGGTTTTGAATTGAGACCGGAAGAAATTGTGATCGGTAAGGATAAAAACCGGACGCGCGGTTATAAACTCTCGGATCAATTCCGTTTTGATTATTATGCAAAAACGGATGATCTTACGGAAAAAAATCTGCTTGATAAAAAAGCGGTGTATGGCGTATTCTGTTTTCCATCCGGTGCGGTATTCTGGATCCGGGATCCGCAACAGGAAGTCCCGATGTTCAGATTGATGGTATTGCCGGCTCATGTGATTTATGAAATGGCAATCCGGACAGTCAAACCAGAAACCTTGCTGAAACTGCAGAAACAGAGTACAAAAGAACTGTATACCCCTGCAAATGCCTGCCGTTTCATCAAAAAAGATCTCAATGACAGGGCGAAGGACACAGAACATACCGGGACAAAGGATAAAAAAACGTTCCGGATCAATATGGACCTGCTTGCATCTCAGGCATTGGCAGTGATTATTCTGTTCCACATATCGGCATATCTGGTCGAAGTTCTGCTGTCCCTGCTGCTGGTACTTGTCTTTTTCTCTCTGGCGCAGAAATTCCGGTTCAGCGGTGCGCCGAAAAAACTGCCGTTTGCCACCATTCTCACGGCAACCGTATATGCGACATTCCCCGCAATTATAGCGGCGACATTTTTCCAGATGATGCAACTGCATCTGCTTTCTTTTCAAACCATATTTTTTATTGTATTTTTTGTATATCAGCTTTTCGCCTTCAACCGGATTTTTGAAGCGGTATTCCCCCGTACTCAAGATAACAATAATGATCCGGATGATGATTTCTGAAAACAACTTTAAAGGTGAATGACTATGGAACAGAACAATGATATTTTCCGGATGCCGAATTGGTATCCCCGTTTTGCAGCAAATTCTCTCCCCGCAACCTTTGTTTTCCTCCAGGAAGATGAAATCGAAGCATTGAAAAACGGTGTTTCCGGTGAGCCGGTGGATAATCTGCTGTACCGTTTGGAACGTGCAATGGACAATTTCGGCTACAACCGGTTTGTTTCTGTTGATACGGTTTCCCCTACTGATACAAAACGTTTTGAATCAAAACGCGGTGCTGTCCGCTCTGCCCGCAGTGCATGGAAAATCCTTTGTCACAGCGAAAAAGTCCGTCAGGCGGCAAAGCGCGGGGAAGTTTCTGCCATTTGCGTCCGCCCGTTCCGCCGTATGGAACCGGCACGTGAATTCCGCCTGTTCATCAAAGACGGCAAACTCAAAGCAATGAGTCAATATTGGATGACCCGTCATTATGCCCGTTTGCAGGGAACCCAGACCCATTATTGGGAAATGGCACAAAAATTTATCCGTAATAACAGTTGGGCATTGCCGGCTGAAGATATTGTGGTGGATGTTTATTTCACGGCATCCGAAAAAATTCTGGTGATGGACCTGAATCCGTTCGGACCGCCCACAGAACCGCTGATGCTGAACACTTGGGATCGTGATTGGACAGAAACGACCGGAATCAAGATCATTCCGCCGCCGCATCTTGTCAGAGGCGATTTGAATGTAGGTCCGTAACATTTTTCACGGATCCGGTCAGTTCCAAATATTTTTGCCTCTTCGACGTTTTATGCCATAGAATCAGATCTCCTTTGAGCTTGAAAATTCCGGGAACTGCTAGATTTTCAATTTGAAGTACTCACGAAATCATGTAAGAAAAGACTCAATGTCCGAAAGAATTTAGAATCACTGTTA